>DATHLL010000055.1:0-7273 GCA_035488195.1 Candidatus Elarobacter sp.
CAAGCGCGCGTCGCCGCAGCGGCGGCCGCGTTCGCTTGCATTCCGACATTGCTCGCCGCCCCTTCGCGAGCGCAAACGGCGCCGTCCGCACCGCTCGCGACGGCGTCGCCCGCCGCCGCGGCGTCCCCGACGCCCGCGCCCGCGCCCGCGAATCCGTTCAGCTTCCGCGGCTACCTGCGGCTCTACGACTTCACGCGTCTGAACGCGATCCGCGGCGTCAACGCGGTCAACCAGCAGTCGATCGAACCGGGCGTGAGCCTCCACGGCGACTACCGCTTCGGGAACTCACCGTTCTCCGCCGGCGCCTCGTACCTCTATGCGACGCCGTTCAACGGCTGCGGCGATCCGGCCACGCACGTGCGGCCTCCGTGCGGAGGCTTCAAGGCCCCGACGGCGTCGCTGAACCCCGACGACACGCTGCCCGGCTACGAGCTGAACACGCTCTACGAGGCGTACCTGCAGTACAAGGACCCGCACCTGTACGTCAAGCTCGGCGACCAAGTGATCAACACGCCGTGGGCGAACGCGTCGGACTCGCGTCTCAAGCCGGTCGCCTTCCAAGGCGGCGATCTCGTCTACACGGCGCCGCACGGCGTCTCGCTCGAACTGACGGACATGACCCGGTTCGAGAGCCGGACGAATTCCGCGTTCGACGACAAGACGCTCCTCACGTCGGTCAACAACCTCGGGAGCAACCCGGGGCTGCCGGGATACCGCTACTTCGCCGGCGGCCACGGCGTGTCGAACGGCGGCTTCCAGTACGCGCGGCTCGGCTACGCCGGAGCGCCCGGACTCGCGACGAACCTGCACTACTACCACTTCGACGACATCGCGAACCTCGCGTGGTTCGACGCGAAGCTGACCGCGCAGGGCCAGCGCACCAAGCCGTTCGCCGCCGTCCAGTTCGGGCGTGAGACGAGCACCGGCTCGTCGCTGCTCGGGAAGATCGACAGCTTCGTCGCCGGCGGGCAGCTCGGCGCGAGCGTGACCAAGGCGATCAGCGTCTCGCTCGGCTACGACTACATTCCGCAGCGCAGCGAGACCGTCGTCACGCCGGCCGGCACGACCTGTTCCGCGGCGCACGTCGCCGGCGCGCGCGCCGGTTTCAGCCTGCCCTACTTCATCGGCTCGAACGCGCCCTCGTGCATCGTCAACGCGAACGGCACGACCACGTATCTGTACGGCGGCCTCGCGAGCCCGTACACCGACTCGTACGCGACCGACCCGCTGTTCACGACCAGCATCTCGCAAGGGATGGCGGACCGGCGCGCGCCGGGGAGCGGCGTCAAGCTCGCGCTGGGCTACACCTCGCCCGACAAGCGCTGGATCTTCGTCACGAGCCGCGCGTACTACGACTACGGCTCGCAGCTCCTCGGGCAGCAGCAGACCTCCGAGTTCGACGCGGACCTGCAGTACTACGCCGCCAAACCGCCGGCGCGAGGCCCGTACAAGGGGCTGCTGCTGCGCTATCGCTACGCGGACCGCGAGATGGCGAACACGGCGCAGTACGGCGGCGCCCCGTACTTCAAGTACAACCGCGCTCAGCTCGAATACGATTTCTGAGCGGTTGGCCCGAACGCTCGGAAGACGGAAGGCCCCGCTCGGCGGGGCCTCTTCGTTTCAGCCGAAGCGGCCGGTGATGTAGTCCTCGGTCCGCTTCTCTTTGGGGTGGGTGAAGATCTGGTTGGTCGGGCCGACCTCGACGATCTCGCCGAGGTGGAAGAACGCGGTGAAGTCGGAGATGCGCGCGGCCTGCTGCATCGAGTGCGTCACGATGACGACGGTGTACTCGTCGGTGAGCTGGCCGATCAGGTCCTCGATCTTCGAGGTGGCGATCGGGTCGAGCGCGGACGCCGGCTCGTCCATCAGGATCACCTCGGGGTTCAGCGCGACCGCGCGCGCGATGCAGAGCCGCTGCTGCTGTCCGCCGGAGAGGTCGAGCGCCGAGCGCTGCAAACGGTCCTTGACCTCATCCCAGAGCGCCGCTTGTCTGAGCGCATGCTCCGCGATCTCGTCGAGACGCGCGCGGCTGCGCTCGCCGTGGATGCGCGGGCCGTAGACGACGTTCTCGTAGATCGTCTTCGGGAACGGGTTCGGGCGCTGGAACACCATCCCGATGCGGTGCCGGATCACGACCGGATCGGCGTCGGGACCGTAGATGTCCTCGCCGTCGAGCTCGACGCAGCCTTCGACGCGCGCCCCGGGCGTGAGATCGTGCATGCGGTTCAGGGCGCGCAGGAACGTCGACTTGCCGCAGCCCGACGGCCCGATCAGCGCGGTCACGTGCTGCGCCTTCATCGTGAGCGAGGCGTGCTTGATCGCTTGGAACGAGCCGTAGAAGACGTCGAGGTCCTTCGCGACGATCTTCGCCTCGGCGGCCGCGAGCGTGTCGACCGGCGACGGTTCGGTCACGAGGATCTCCCGGTGAAGCGCTTCGTCAGCGAGCGGCCGACGATGCGCGCGGTGACGTTGAACAGCAGCACCATGATGAGGAGGACGAGCGCCGAGCCGTTCCCGATGCGGTCGACGTCCGGAACGATCGACTCCGAGTGAGTGTACCACAGATGCACCGCGAGCGTCTCCGCGGTGTGGAACGGGTTGATGTCGTACGGATGATTGCCCGTGACGCTGAGGCCGGCGGTGAAGATCAGCGCGGCGGTCTCGCCGTAGATGCGGCCCGCGATCAGCACGATCCCGGTCGTCAGCCGGCCGATCGCGCTCGGCAGCACGATGCGGGTGATCGTCTGCCATTTCGTCCCGCCGAGCCCCATCGACGCCTCGCGCAGCGAGTCGGGGACGCTCGAGAGCGCTTCCTGCGTGACGCGCAGCAGCGCCGGGAGGTTCAGCACGGTCAGGGTGAGCGCCCCGCCGAGCGCGGTGTATCCCCAATGGAAGGTGTAGACGAAGACCAGCAGCCCGAAGAGGCCCATCACGACCGACGGCACCGTCGCCAGCGACTCGGCGCTGAACTGCACGACGTTCCGGAACACACCCGGCTTCGCGTACTCTTGCAGGAAGACGCCGGCGGCGACCGCGATCGGCGTGGTGAAGATCAGGGTGAGGATCAGGATGTAGAACGAGTTGTAGATCTCAGGGCCGATCCCGCCGCCCGCGGTCGTCTCTTTCGGCACGCCCAGGATGAACGAGAGCGAGAGCGCGTGCCAGCCGAGGTAGACCATGTAGACGATGAACGCCGCCAGCATCACGATGATGCTCGAGGCCATCACCCACAGGACGGCGGTGGCGACCGCGTCGGCGACCTTGCGCGCCCGGACGCCGCCGGTCGCGGTGACCCGCCGCACGGGCGCGATCGCGGTGCCGGCCGCCACGCTACGCTCGCTTCCGCAAGGCGAACCGCACGAACACGATCAGCACCATGGCGATCAGCAGCAGCAGGAATGCCATCGAGAACAGCGCGTGCTCCAGCAGCGAGCCCGCCGTCGCGCCCGGCATGTCGGTCACGACCTCCGTCGTGAGCGCGGCCGTCGGCGCGAACAGGCCTTTCGGAAACTGCGTGGAGTTGCCGATCACCATCTGGATCGCGAGCGTCTCCCCGACCGCGCGCGCGATTCCGAGGATCAGCGCGACCGCGATCCCGCTCGAGGCGCTCGGCAGCAAGACGCGCACGATCGTCTGCCAGCGCGTCGCGCCGAGCGCGAGGGAGCCCTCCTTCAGCGACCCCGGCAGCGAGCGGAACGCGTCCTCGCTCAGCGTGATCACGGTCGGCAGGATCATCAGCGAGAGCACGATCCCGGCGGCGGCCAAGCCGAAGCCGCTCGGCGAGCTGGTGTGCGTGCGGATGATGGGGACCAGCAAGGTCAGGCCCAGCCATCCGTACACGACGGACGGGATCCCGACCATCAGCTCGATCGCCGGTTTGAGGACCTGGGTCATGCGCCTCGGCGCCAGCTCGGCCAAGAACACGCCGACCGCGACGCCGAACGGGCCGCCCAGCGCGATCGCGAACACCGTCACGACGATCGTTCCGACGATGAAGACGGCGGCGCCCGGATGGTTCGCATCGGGGCTGAAGTCCGGCGAGAACAGGAACGACCACACCGGGAAGCGGTCGACGTAGAACGTCTTCGTCCCCTCGAACGCGAGGTAGAGCAGCAGCGCCGCCATCGCCACGACGACGAAGCCGGCCGCGATGCGCAGGCCCATGAGGGCGATGCGCTCGGTGCGCCGCGTGCGGCGCGCGTTCATGGCGATCACGTCGAAGAGAACCTGGGAGCTGGGCCTTTCACCGTACCGAGCAGGATGCCTCGCGAGCGGACGTCCGCTTCAAAGACGGAACGTCCGACCATGGAAACGCCGGTGGACCTGCGGCCCACCGGCGCCATGCTGCCAACCCAAGATTATCCCTGGGTTAAGGACGGGCTATCGAACCGCCCGAGCGGCGGCTCAGCGATCGGTCTCCTTCACCTTCATGTCGCCGATCGGGATGAACCCGTCGCGGCGGATGAGGTCGCGGTTCGTCGTGATGTACGCGATGAAGCGCGAGATCTCGCCGGTCGGCGGCCCGAGGGTGAACATGTGCTCGTACGACCAGACCGGATACTTCCCGCTAATGATGTTGTCGTCGGTCGGCGCGACGCCGTCGATCGAGAGCTCGGTCACGCCGCCGCCGCGGGTTCCGCTGAACGCCGCGTACGAGATCGCGCCCGGCGTCTGCTTCACGATGCTCACGACCGTCCCGGTCGCGTCCTCGGTCAGCCCGCTCTCGTTGACGGTTTGGCCGCCCATGAGGGTCTTGGTGAAGACGGCGCGCGTCCCGGAGTTGCGCGGGCGGTTGACGACGACGATCTTCTGATCGCCTCCGCCGACCTCTTTCCAGTTCGTCACCTTGCCGGTGAAGATGTCTTGGATCTGCTTCTTGGTGAGGTTCTTCACGCCGGTCCCGGGATTCGTGACGACGGCGAAGCCGATCACCGCGACGCGGTTGTCGTGCAGCTCGGGGTGCTGCGGCGCGAGGATGTCGGAGTCGCCGATGTCGACCGCCTTGGAGGCGACCTGGTTGATGCCGGTCCCGGAACCGCCGCCCGTGACGCTGATCTTCACGTCCGGATGGGCCTTCTGGTACTCGCCCGACGCGTCTTTCGCCAGCGGCAGCAGCGCGGTCGAGCCCGAGATGGTGATGGTGGTATCAGCGTATGCCGGCACCGAGGCGGTGACGGCGGAAAAGCCGAGGAGCAGAGCCGTGACGGCAGCGCTTCTCTTCACAAGAATGTCCTCCGAAGCATGACGAATGAGTAGCCGATGGTGGCAACGCCGGCCTCGCCCGGATCGTCGCAGCCGAACCGTAAGGCCGCTTTAAATCTGTCTTAAATGCCCTTAACCTTCGGCGGCCGGGACGGCCGGGATGCGGACCGTGAAGGTGGCGCCGCGGCCGTAGGTCGAGTCGGCGGAGAGGGTTCCGCCGTGCGCTTCGACGATGTGCTTCGCGATCGCCAGCCCGAGGCCGGTGCCGGTGTGCTCGCGCGCGCGGGAGCGGTCGACGACGTAGAAGCGCTCGAAGATGCGGGGGAGGTCGGCGTACGGGATGCCGATCCCCGTGTCGCGCACGCTCAAGAGCCCCTCGGCGCCCTCGCGCGCCACCTGCACGGTGACGTTCCCGCCCGGCGGCGTGTGGCGGAGCGCGTTGTCGATCAGGTTCATCGCGACTTGCATGAGGCGCTCGCGATCGGCTTCCACCGCGACGGGCCTGGGCGCGTCGAGCTCGAGCTCGACGCCGAGCGCGTCGGCGCGCTGTGCGAACGAGTTCACCGCCGAGGTCGCCACCCCGCCCAGATCGAACCGCTCGCGCCGCAGCGGGACGGTCCCGGACTCCGAGCGGGCGAGCTCGAGGAGATCCTCGACGAGGCGGATCATCCGTTCCACCTCGCCTTGGATCTGCGGAAGGAAGAGCGCGCGCGCGTCGGGGTCGTCGTCGGAGAGCAGCAGCGTCTCGAGCATCAGCTTCATCGCGGAGAGCGGCGTGCGCAGCTCGTGCGAGACGTTGCCGATGAAGTCGCTGCGCATCTTCTCCGCCGCGAGCAGCGCGGTGCGGTCGGAAGCGATCGCCATCGCGCCCTGCTCGTACGGCTGCGCGGTCACGCCGTAGAAGCGCTCGCGCGCGCCGCTGCCGAACGTGACGTCGCCGGTGCGCGTCGCGCCTGCCAGCGCGCCCTGCACCATCCGCTCCAGCTCGACCGACGGCACGAGCTCGATCAGCGCGCGGCCGGCGGCGCGCCCGCGCTCGACGCCGAACAGCGCGCACGCCGCGGCGTTGAAGACGAGCACCCGGCCGCGCGCGTCGACCGTGAACGCGGCGAACGGCAGCGCGTCGACCAGCCGCGCGGCGCGCTCGCCGTCGCCGTCCGGCGGCGCCGGAGCCTCGCGCGCCGTCTCGGCGCGCGGCGCGCGCGGCCGCAGCGCGACGAACGTTCCGACGACGCCGGCCAGCGCGCCCAGCGCGCCCGCGAGGAGATCAGCCGTCGTCGTTACTCGCGGAACATGTAGCCGCGCGAGCGGACGGTGACGATGTGGCGCGGGTTGTTCGCGTCGACCTCGATCTTCTCGCGCAGCCAGCGGACGTGGACGCTGATCGTCTGGTGCTCGCCCTCGAAGTCGTATCCCCACACCTTCTCGAGCAGGAGCTGGCGCGTCACGATCCGGCCGCGGTTCTCCATCAGCACGTGCAGCAGCTTGAACTCTTTCGGCGCCAGCGCGACCTCCTTGCCGCGCACGACCAGCCGCTGGCGGGCCGGGTCGATCGTGATCTCGCCCGCGGTGATCGACTCGTCGCGGGCCTCGGCGTCGACCTCGACGCGGCGCAGCCGCGCCCGGATCCGCGCCATGATCTCGCCGAGCGAGAACGGCTTGGTGACGTAGTCGTCGGCGCCGAGCTCGAGCGCGAGCACCTTGTCGAACTCCTGGTCTTTCGCGGTCAGCATGATGATCGGGACGGTCGAGGTCTTGCGGATCTCCTTGCACGCCTCGATCCCGTCGAGCAGCGGCAGCATGATGTCGAGCACGACGAGGTCGGGATGCTCGGTCTACGCGAGCGTCACCGCGGTGCGGCCGTCGCCGGCGGTCGTGACCGCGTAGCCGTTCTTCTCGAGGTTGTAGCGCAGCGAGTGGACGATCGCGGCCTCGTCGTCGACGAGCAGGATGCGCTTGCGGGCCGGAGCGGCGACGGTCACGCGCGCGCCCCCTCGAGCGCCTCGATCGTGACGCGCACCCCGAAGGTGCGCTCGAAGAGGTCGGCTTTCTCCATCGCGGCCTCGACTTC
>DATHLL010000056.1:0-2461 GCA_035488195.1 Candidatus Elarobacter sp.
GCGCGCCGCATCCCGCTCTTCACCTTCATCAACAAGATGGACCGGCCGTCGCGCGATCCGCTGGAGCTGCTCGACGAGCTCGAGAACGTGCTGGGGCTCGGCGCGTACCCGATGAACTGGCCGCTCGGAAACGGCGAGACATTCCGCGGCGTCTACGACCGCGGCACGCACGAGGTGCATCTCTTCGAGCGCACGCAGCACGGCGCGAAGCGCGCGCCGGTGACGACCGCCGACCGCCACGATCCGCAGATCGCCGCGCTCGTCGACGAGCGGACCTACCGGCAGTTCCTCGACGAGCTCGAGCTGCTCGAAGGCGCGGGCTCGGCGTTCGAGCGCGAGGCGATGCTGCGCGGCGACGTCACGCCCGTTTTCTTCGGGAGCGCGGTGACGAACTTCGGCGTCGAGCTGTTCCTCGACGCGTTCGTGCGGATGGGGCCGCCGCCGGCGCCGCGGGTCGACGCGGAGAAGCACCTCGTCGAGCCGACCGACGAGCGCTTCAGCGGGTTCGTGTTCAAGATCCAGGCGAACATGGACCCGCGCCACCGCGACCGCGTCGCGTTCGTGCGCGTGTGCAGCGGAAAGTTCGAGCGCGACATGACGGTTCGCAACGTGCGGACCGGGAAGGACGTGCGGCTGACCCGCGCGATGAAGCTGTTCGCCTCGGACCGCGAGTCGGTCGACGTCGCGTTCGCCGGCGACGTCGTGGGCCTGGCGAATCCCGGCGTCTTCGCGATCGGCGACACGCTCGCCGACGGCGAGGGCGTGCGGTTCGACCCGATCCCGAGCTTCGAGCCGGAACATTTCGCGCTGGTGCGGAGTACCGACACCGCGAGCTACAAGTCGTTCCAGAAAGGGATCGCGCAGCTGCGCGAGGAGGGAGCGATCCAGGTGTTCTACCCGTACGGACAGACCCGGATCGAGCCGATCCTCGCGGCGGTGGGCGCGCTCCAGTTCGAGGTCGTCAAGTACCGCTTGGAGTCGGAGTACAACGTGAAGACGGTCTTCCAAACGCTCCCGTACACGACCGCGCGCCGCGTCCGGGGTCCTTCGACAGGCTCAGGACAGGCTGACAACATCGGTAGCGCGACGCTCGGCTCGAGCGCGCGGCTGGTCGAGGACTGGGACGGGAACCCGCTGGCGCTCTTCGAGAGCCCGTGGAGCATCAACTTGGCGCAGCAGTGGAATCCGGGGCTCGCGTTCGAGCCGTTCGGCGCGACCGATCTCGCGCGCGAGGTTCCGGCGTGAGGAACGTGACGCCGCCGGCGGCCGGGCCGCGCGCCGTGACGACGCCGAACCCGTCGGCGCGCCGGAACCAGATCATCCTCCTGGCGGTGTTCGTGATCGTGCTGGTGCTGCTGATCCGCGCCTGCGCCGGCGGCGAGAACCGGTACGAGAAGATCGCGCACCAGCTCACCGAGGCGGTGCAGAAGAACGACATCGAGGCGGTCAAGAAGCTGGAGAACTCGGAGACGGCCGCCGACACGAACCACACGCGCGTCGGTCACGCCGCCGACCTGTTCGGTCCGCTCGGCGCGATCCGCCGCGTGAAGGAGAACACGCCGGCGAACGACGGGCAGCGCGTCCACGAGTTCGACGTGACGTTCGCGAACGGCGCGGCGCACGAGAAGATCCTCTTCGATCCGGACGGCAAGGTCTTCCGCTGGGCGTACCAGATCACGAAGCGCCCGCAGTGACCGGCACCGAGCCCGCCGTGACGTTCGCGGACGTGCGCGCCGCGGCGGAACGGCTGCGCGGCGTTGCGCACCGCACGCCGGTCGTGACGTCTTCGACGCTCGACGAGCGGACCGGCGCGCGGGTGTTCCTCAAGGCCGAGAACCTGCAGCGCATCGGCGCGTTCAAGTTCCGGGGCGCGTACAACGCGATCGCACAGCTCGACGAGGAGCGCAAACGGCGCGGGGTCGTCGCGTTCTCGAGCGGGAACCACGCGCAGGGCGTCGCACTGGCGGCGAAGCTGCTCGGCGTCCCGGCGGTGATCGTGATGCCCTCCGACGCGCCGGCGGCGAAGCTCGCCGCGACGCGCGGCTACGGCGCCGAGGTCGTCGAGTACGACCGCGAGCGGATGAACCGCGCCGAGCTCGCCGCCTCGGTCGCCGGTGAGCGCGGCGCGACGCTGATCCCGCCGTACGACGATCCAGCGATCATCGCCGGCCAAGGGACCGCGGCGCTCGAGCTGATCGAAGACGCCGGGCCGCTCGACGTGCTGCTGGTCCCACTCGGCGGCGGTGGTCTGCTCGCCGGCTCGTGCCTCGCCGCGACCGCGCTCTCACCCGGCGTGCGCGTCTACGGCGTCGAGCCCGCGGCCGGCGACGACTGGCTACGCTCATGGCGCGAGAACCGCATCGTCTCGATCCCCGTCCCGAAGACGATCGCCGACGGCCAGCAGACGCAAGCGCCCGGCGAGCGCAACTGGGCGATCGTGCGCGCCCTCGGCACCGGCATC
>DATHLL010000057.1:0-4143 GCA_035488195.1 Candidatus Elarobacter sp.
CTACAAAATGTAGACCGGCCGCGTCAAAACGATTCCGGCCGGTTGGCCTGAGTCGCCTGAATCAAAGGCCATCGGGAGTGATGGTCGATCCACGCTCCGACGTCGTCGAACATCCATGCGATGGCCTCGGATATCGCGGCAAAGTCCTGCGATAGGTTACGGTCGAACAGCGGCTCGTGGTGCATGACGCGGTTGCGGAGGTCGCGCAGCTCGTTGAAACGGCGCTCGATCGAAACTCGAGCCGGCGGGTGCCCACTATGAACGCCGGATCGTCGATCCAGTCCGCCGCAAATCCTAACGAGAGAGCAGAGTGGAGCGCATTGCGCAGGCAAACCTCGACGATGTGAAGCGGCCCGTGAAGTGCCGCACTCACTTGGATGTTCCAAACGTAGAGGTCGAGCGCGTCCTCCGCGGTCGCCTGCGGGTTCTTCCCCTTTGCGTGTCGCAGGTACGTGGCCAGCCGAGCTTTGGAAAACGCGTCGTCGAATGACGGCAACGCCGTTCGAGAATAATGATAAGCGGGCACGGTTTTTCTTGACCCGATCGGGCCTAGGTGATATAGTCGCTAACGTCCCGCCCAGGTAGACCTCTGTCGGCGATGCAAGTCGCACGGTACGTCGCCTGGGCGTTCGTTTAGCGAGCCGAGCGCTTGTCCGTCACCGCGTGGATACCTCTCCGGTTTCCGCGGTCTTCCGCAGACGTGGCCGTTTCGGTTACGGCGGGCCGGAACTGCCCTGGCCGGGTTTCGCGGGGAGTGCGGGCATCGGCGTCGGTGGAGGCACCTGGCTCGGGTTCTCCCAGATCGACTTCGCTTCTCCGGTGAGGTTGTCGGGAGCTTTCTTCATGAAGTAGGTGATCTGCCAGATCGACTTTTCGTCGAGCGCGTGCGCGTACGACGGCATCCCGGTGAAGCGGATGCCGTGCTCGATCTTCCAGTACGTCTCGCCTTCCGGATCGTCGTCGACGCCGTGCTTGCCGAACTGCGGCGGACGAACGCCCATCCCGCGGGCGATCGCGTTGGGCGTCGTCTTCGCCGTGCCGTGGCAGACCGCGCAGTTCTGGACGTAGAGCTTCGCGCCCTGAACGATGTCGGCGTCGCTCGGCGGCGAAAACGGGTACGGCGGCTGCGGCGCCTCGCGCTTGATCGTTGCGGCAAGCGACGTCTTCGCCGCCCAGCGCTCGCCCGGCATCAGCGGACCGTCGGCCCGCGCCGGGACGAGCCCGAACTGCACGGAGGCCCATACGACCACCAGGACGAGGACCAGCGCGGCCAGCACGCCGCCGAGGAATGAACGCATACCGGCAATCTTCACCGATTTGCTGGGAAAATCACCGAGCCACCGCAACGTCGGGACGTTCCGGCCCGGTTGAGGAAGCGATGGCCATCGCACCGCCGCGCGGAAAAACGCTCGAGGAGCTCCGCTTCGAGAACTCCTTCGCCGCGCTCGGGGAGACGTTCTCGGAGCGGCGCACGCCGACCGGGATCCCGGGCGCGCGCCTCGTCGCGTTCAGTCCCGACGCGGCCTCGCTCGTCGATCTGCGGCCCGGCGAAGAGACGCGGCCCGAATTCGCCGCGCTCACCGGCGGCAACGCGCTGGTGCGCGGAATGGAGCCGGTCTCGGCGCTCTACGGCGGGCATCAGTTCGGCGTGTGGGCCGGGCAGCTCGGCGACGGCCGCGCGATCCTGCTCGGCGAGGTTCGGGCCGACGCGGCCACAACCGGGCGCGCCGGCGGGCCGTGGGAGCTGCAGCTCAAAGGCGGCGGGCTGACGGCGTTCTCGCGCTTCGCGGACGGGCGCGCGGTGGTGCGCTCGACGGTGCGCGAGTTTCTCGCGAGCGAGGCGATGGACGCACTCGGCGTTCCGACGACGCGCGCGCTCTCGATGGCCGCGGGCGACGAGCCGGTGCTGCGCGAGCGCGTCGAGCGCGCCGCGACGGTGATCCGGATGGCGCCCTCGTTCGTGCGCTTCGGCAACTTCGAGATCTTCCATTACCGCAAACAGCACGAGCACGTGAAGACGCTCGTGGACTACATGATCGACCGCTTCTTTCCGGATGCCGGTGAAGGCGAGGATCGCTACGCGCGGTTCTTCGCGTCGGTGGTGGAGCGCACCGCGGCGCTGATGGCGCACTGGCAGGCCGTCGGATTCGCGCACGGCGTGATGAACACCGACAACTTCTCGGTCCTCGGGCTCACGCTCGACTACGGCCCGTACGGCTTCATGGAAGAGTACGAGCCCGGCTGGATCTGCAACCACAGCGACGAGACGGGCCGCTATGCGTTCGACCGCCAGCCGACGATCGGCCTGTGGAACTGCTACGCGCTCGCGGAAGCGCTCTCGTCGCTGCTCGGCAAAGACGAGATCGAAGCGGCGCTGAAGTCGTACGAGCACGTCTACCGCGCGGCGTTCCTGCGGCTGCTGCGCGCGAAGCTCGGCGTTTCGGACGAGCGCGACGACGACGTGGATCTCGCGCTCGAGCTCTTCCGCCTGCTCGAAGCGCGGCGCGTCGACTGGACGAACTTCTGGCGCGCGCTTTCGCACGACGACGCGCGCGCGCTCGCGCTTCTCGGCGAGGACGAGTCCTCGCGCGCATGGTTCGCGCGCTACGCCGCGCGCGTCGCCGGCGACCCGCGCGACGACGAGACGCGGCGCGCATCGATGCGCGCCGTCAACCCGAAGTACGTCCTGCGCAACTGGGTCGCGCAAGAGGCGATCGAGGTCTGCGAAGCCGGCGACGACACCATCGTCCGCACGGCGCTCGCGGTGCTGCGCGCGCCGTTCGACGAGCACCCGGAGCACGAGCGCTGGGCGCAAACCGCGCCTGCGGAGTACCGATCGCTCTCGGTGAGCTGCTCGTCGTAATGAGCGCCGACGAAAGGCGCATCGGATGACGTTGTTCGAGCGATACGAGTCCGGCGACCGCGGGCGCGTCTGGGACGAGATCCACGAGCTCGGCCCGCTTTCGGGCGTTGCTCCCGAGGTGTGCTGCGACGTCGAGCGCGTCGCGCGCCGGACGATCGAACGCGCCGCGGCGAACGTCACGACGATCCATGGACGGCTGGTCGCGATCGGCTATCGGTTCGATCTGCCGGACGATGCGCTGGTGCCGCCGAACGCCCGAACCGCCGAGACGAAGACGCGTCTCGCCGAGGCGGCCGGCCCACTTCCCGCCACGCTCGGCGCGTGGTTCGACTGCGCGGGATATGCGAGCTTCCGCGGATCGCCGCCCGCGTGGAGCGGGCCGAGGCGGTGGTACGACGAGCTTTTCGATCCGTTCGAGTTCGTGTACGACTCGCAGATGATCGACTCGGCGCTGGAGATGGTCGAGGATGATCCGGAACTGTACACAGCCGAGAACGGCGTGACGGTCTTTCCGCTCGAGTTCGCAGGCGACTTCTTCCACAAGAACGATTTCAGCGGCGGCGGGCCGACCTACGCCGCGCTACCCTCCGCCGATGCTGATGCGCGCGTGTTCGAGGACAACGGTGCCAGATACGTCGACTGGACCGACAGCGAGCCGGGCGACGAGCACGGATTATGGTTCGTCGACTACCTGCGCCGGTATTTTCGCAACGGCGGGTTTCGGCGCGTCCGTCCGGACGGCGCGTATCCGGCCGGCTTCTTCGCTTCCTTGTCGCACGGCTTGCTCGAAATCTGATCCGGCGACGTGACCGGCATTGTCGCCGGCGGTGC
The DNA here is from genome assembly GCA_035488195.1 of Candidatus Elarobacter sp. Classification (GTDB taxonomy): domain Bacteria; phylum Vulcanimicrobiota; class Vulcanimicrobiia; order Vulcanimicrobiales; family Vulcanimicrobiaceae; genus Vulcanimicrobium. Next base: position 3,695 of record DATHLL010000057.1, read on the forward strand.
GGGCGATGCTCCGTGAGCGCAGCTTGATCGACCGCAAGGTTGCGTCGGTCTTCCGCTGCGCTCACGGCACTGCAGTTCGCGAAGACCGTACGCAGTTAGACATTGCTGCCCGCCCGCGCAGCGAGGACGCCGGACGGTCGTCCGTGAATCGCGCGCCGGTGGAACGACATCCGGGCGAGGTTCGCCTTCTCATTCGCGGGATCGCCAAAGGCGTCTCGAGCCCGGAGATCGCGGAGCTGATGGCACCGTACGGCGGCGATCCCGAGCGGATCGCCCTGCCGCGCGACCGGCGCACCCGGCGGCGCAAGGGGATCTGCTACGTCTTCGTCCCGAGCCCCCACGCCGCGCGTGCCGCGATCGACGCGCTGAACAACACGGTGCTGCAAGAGAAGACGATCACCGTCGAGCTGGCCGCGGAGCGCCCGCCGAAGAAGCCGCGCCGCTTCAAC
>DATHLL010000058.1:0-2894 GCA_035488195.1 Candidatus Elarobacter sp.
GTGGTGATCGCGCTGCTGTTCATGAAGCCCGCACCGCCGTCGAGCACCGTGCGCGGCCACGTCTTCCGCGCGATCCTCGAGGGCGTGCGCTTCCTGATCGGCCACCCGGTGCTGCGCTGGGTCGTGCTGATGCTGACGGTCACCTCGCTGACGATCCGCTCCTACAACTTCCAGCTCCCGGCGTACGCGGTGCACGTCGTACACACCGACGCGCGCGGGCTCGGCTGGCTGATGGCGGCGGCCGGCGTCGGCGCGATCAGCGGCGCGTTCTTCACCGCGGCGACCGGCGGCGAGCGGCGCGGGACGATCTGGATGGCGTCGGCGACCGTCGCGGCGTTCGCCGTCGGCGCGCTCGGCCTGACGACGAGCTTCGCCGTCGCGGTGCCGATCCTGGCGGTGATCGGGCTCTCGACGCTGAGCTTCATCGGCTCGTCGAACATCCTGCTGCAGACGCTTTCGCCCGACGACATGCGCGGACGCGCGATCTCGGTCTACGGGATGATCCTGCTCGGCTTCGTCCCGCTCGGCTCGCTGCTGGTCGGGATGATCGCGACGCTGGTCGAGCTGCGCTGGGCGTTCGTGTTCGGCGGCGCCGTCTCGCTCGTGTGCGCGCTCGCGATCGCGTTCAGCCAGCCGCAGGTGCGCGACGCGTGACCGGCGCGTTCCTCGTCTCGGTCCTGGCCGCGATCGTCGCGCTGGCGCTGCTGGCGAAGAAGCTGCGCGTCCCGTACCCGATCGTCTTCGTCGGCGGCGGGCTCGTCCTCGCGCTGATCCCCGGCGTCCCGACGATCGAGCTGCAGCCCGATCTCGTCTTCCTGCTGTTCCTCCCCGCGCTGATCTTCGGCGACGGCTGGACGACCGACTACCGCTCGTTCAAGCGCTACGCGCAGCCGATCTTCATGCTGGCGATCGGGCTGGTCGCGCTGACGTCGGTCGTCGTCGCGTACGTCGCGCACTGGATGATGGGCGTCTCGCTCGCGGTCGGCTTCGTGCTCGGCGGGATCCTCTCGCCGACCGACGCGGTCGCCGCCGACGCGATCGCCGAAGAGGTCGGGCTCCCGCGCCGGCTGATGACGCTGATCGGCGGCGAGAGCCTCGTCAACGACGCGACGGGGCTGGTGATCTACCGCTTCGCGATCGCGGCGGTGGTGACCGGCGCGTTCTCGCTGCTGAGCGCCGCGCTCACGTTCGTGTACGTCGCCGTCGCCGGCGTCGCCGTCGGGCTCGCGATCGCGTGGGCGATCGCGCGGATCACGATCGCGATCCGGCGCGCCGGGCTGTCGGACTCGCTGATCGCGGTCTCGATCTCGCTCGTCACGCCGTTCGCGCTGTACGTTCCGGCCGAGGCGATCCATGCGTCGGGCGTGCTCGCCGCGATGAGCGGCGGCATCTACCTCAGCCGCAAGTCCTCGCAGATCTTCGACGCCGAGGCGCGGCTCGCGGCCTCGTCGGTGTGGAACCTGCTGTTCTTCGTCTTCAACGGAGCGGCGTTCGTGCTGATCGGGCTGCAGCTCCGCACCATCGTGCACGGGCTCGCGCAGTACTCGCTGCTGACGCTGATCGGCTGGGCGCTCGTCATCTCGCTGGTCGTCGTGCTGGTGCGCTACGTGTGGATGTTTCCGGCGACGTACGGACGGCGCCGGCTGTTCCCCAAGATTCGCGAGCGGGAAGGCCCCGATCCGCCGTGGCGCTGGGTCTTCGTCCTCGCGACCGCGGGGATGCGCGGGATCGTGTCGCTCGCGGCCGCGCTCGCGGTGCCGCAGACGATCGCGCCCGGCGTGCCGTTCCCGGAGCGGGACCTGATCCTGTTCGTCACCTTCGTCGTCATCCTGGTGACGCTGGTCGGCGAAGGGCTCGCGCTGCCGTGGCTGATCCGCCGCTGGAACGTCCGCGACACGGAGGACGAAGGACGGCTCCTTGCCGCGGCGCGTGCGCGGATCGCCGAGGCGGTGCGCGAGCACCTGCGCACGCTGGAGACCACGTTCGAGTCGACCGCGGAGTGGGAGGTCGCGGGCCGGCTCCACGCCTACTACGAGCAGCGCTCGGCGCATTTCGCGGCGCACGCGGACGGCCTCGAGCCCGCCGACGACGGGCTGCAGCACGAGGTGGAGCGCCGCATGACGCGCGCGGCGTACGACGCGGAGCGGGCCGCGCTCCAGGCGATGCGCCGCTCCGGCGAGATCGCCGACCACGTCTACCGCGAGCTCGAATGGGACGTCGACCTCGCGGAGTCGCGGCTCGCCTGACGGCGGCGGATCGAACCGGAACGCCGTCGCGCCCGACGAACCAGGCATGACGATGCTGAAGCGCTTCACCGTCCTCGGGCTCGTCCTGCTCCCGCTCGCCGCGAGCGCGCAGATCCCCGTCGCGCCGCGCGGCGCCCCGGCCGCGCCGTCCGCCGCCGGGATCACCGTGCAGGGACGCGGCGTCGCGCGGTTCCCGGTCAAGGACGTGCAGTTCCAAGCCTACGCGCACGGCAGCGCCAACGAGGCCGACGTCCTCGCGGCGCTGCGGGCGGCGGGCGTCGAGAACCCGGTGATCGGGCCGCCGGGACCGCAGCTCTCGGCGAACGGTCCGACGGTGATGCGCGGGACCGTGCGCAACGTGACGCGGGCGAAACTCGACGCGCTCGGCCGCGCCGCGGTCGCCTACATGGCGGCGCACCCGGGCGCGACGCTCGATTCCGTGACGTTCACCGTGCCGACGGATGCATGCGCGGCGCACGAGGACGAGGCGCGCAACGCGGCGATCGCCGACGCCCGGCGGCGCGCGCAGGCGATCGCAGCGCTGACCGGCGTCGCGATCCAAGGCGTGACGTACGTCTCGGAAAACGGCGGCTGTCCGCTCACCGGCGACGGGTTCCAGGGGCCGCCGTCGCAGCTCGATCTCGGCAC
>DATHLL010000059.1:0-3516 GCA_035488195.1 Candidatus Elarobacter sp.
CGTCGTGTACGTACCGCGGTGCGTTTCGAGGTACAGCTCGCCGCGGTATTCGGGGAGCGCGCGACCCTCGAACGACGCCATCCAGCCTTCGACGCTCGTCCACGGGCGCTGCGCGGATTCGACGTAGGCGAGATCCGCGTCGGTCGGACCGCCGCCGCCGTCGCCGTACCCGTGAACGAGAATTTCGTCGCGTTCGCGCGCGGTCTTGAGGCGTTTGTCCTCGACCGGACCTTCGTAGCTCGCGATGACGGCCGCCGTCACCGACGAACCGTCATCGCCGATCCAGCGGAACTGCGGGTACGGCCATCGCGTCGTCTCGTTCCACTGCAGCTTCGTCGTCGCGAAGTACGGGATACCGGCGTGCGCGGCGAGCTGCGGAAACGTCGACGGAAACCCGAAACTGTCCGGCAGCCACGCCACGGAAGGCTCGACGCCGAGGTGCTCGCGCGTCCACGCGATGCCGTGTGCGAATTGCCGCAGCAGCGATTCACCGGAGGGAAGATGCGTGTCGCTTTCGACCCACAGCGACGCGACCGTCGCGTCCCAGCCGCCCGCGCCGTCGCTTTGCTGCGCCGCGCGCACCCGTTCGAGCAGTCGCGGATCGCCGGCACCAACCCAGGCGTAGAGCTGCGGCATGCTCTGCGCGAAGACGAAGCGGTCGTCGTTCCCGATTTCCCGCAACGCGGTCGCGAACGTGCGCAGCGCCTTGCGGCGCGTCTCGGCGTACGTCCAGAGCCAGGCGACGTCGAGGTGCGCGTGGCCGACCAGCGGCACGTCGATCGGCTCGCCGCCGCGCGCGCCCTCGCGCACCTCGACGTCGAGGTCGAGCGCGGGCTTCTGCGACGCGCGCGCGAGCATCAGCCGCCACGCGAGCCCGTCGCCGGCCGGAAGGCCGTCGGTCGGCAGCGAGCGGCGCTCGACCTCGAGCGTGATCTCGCGCTCGCCGGGGAGCGGCGGCAGCTCGATCGCCGCGTGCTTCGCGTCGAACGCGCCGCGCACCGCGCCGTCGACGCGCAGCAGCGCGCCGGTCCGCGTCGCATAGCGCATCCGCAGCGGCCCCTCGGGCAGCGTCGCGCGGGCGAGCAGCGTCACCGTCGCCTCGTCGGCGGCGCGCCGCGCGAGGCGGATGCGCATCAGAGCGTCGCGGTGACGCGGTCGTTCGCGCTGGTGCAGTTCGCGCGCGGCGCGTCCTTCGAGTCGAGCACGTAGCGGAACTCGGCCGTGAACGGGCCGCGGTGCGCATGATGCGGGAGCTGCACGCGAAACGCCGCGAGATAGCTCTGGTTCGCGCCGAGCGAGGGGATCGGCTGCGTTCCGATCGCGGCGCCGTCGCGGACGAGCTCGAGATGCTGCTTCGTGCCGTCCGGCTGGTTCGCGACGCCGCGGTTGCGCACCACGACCGAGACCAGGTAGTTGTCCTTGGTGCGGTCGTTCGCGCGCACGATTTTCAGCCGCGGGCTCGCGACCAGCAGATCGGAGGGGCACGGCGTGGGCGAGGCAGCCGCAACCGCCGCGGCGAGGAAGAACGGCAGCATCGCTCTACGTCCTACCCGCCTCGTCGGCGAAGTAGTCGAGCTGCGGGTTGTCGCGGACCAGCGTGCCGGTCGCTTCGACGACGAACTTGCGCGAGTCGGGGTAGGAGCAGACGTCGTGCTCGTCGGCGTTCGCGATCATCAGCACGACCGCGTCCTCCTCGGCGTCGTTCCAGATCCGGTGCGCGCCCTCGGGCGAGGTCGGGAACGCCACCATGTCGCCGGCGCGCAGCGCGAACGTCCCGCGCGGCGTGCGCAGCGCCGGCGTCCCGGACATCACGACGAACAGCTCCTCTTCCGCGGTATGCCAGTGGTACGGGCAGTAGTGCTCGCCGCGGCGCATCCGTCCGACCGCGTACGCGAGCTTGCGCGCGCCGATCACCCGCCCCGCCTCGGCCATCGCGGCGTCGAACGGTTTCGGATCGTCGGGGAAGCGGACGAACTCCAGCTCGTCGAGGTTGACGCGGTTCGCGAGGACGCCGTCGCGCGCGCCGACCGCGGCGCCGATCGCCTCGTACGCGGTGCCGAAGACGCACGCGCCGTCGCCGACCAGCAGGTGCTCGACCTGCCGCATCCGCAGCGCGCGCAGCGAGAGCGCGGCGCGGGCGGGATCGGCGACCTTCGGCATGATCGTCAGCGCGCCGGCGGGCTTCCCCCACAGCGAGTCGCCGACGATCGCCGCGCGGCGCGCGCGGTCGTAGAGCGCGATCTCGCCTTCGGTCTTCAAACCGTCGAAGCCCAGCACCGTCCAGCCGTAGACGACGTCGCCGGGCACGACGGTGCGCTCCGGCGCGCGCGCGAGCAGCGGCGCGTCGAGCGCGCTCGCGATCACCGGGACGCCGAGCGCTGCGGCGAGCGCCGCCGAGACGCGCTCGTGATCGCGGTTGGTGACCAGGATCGCGGCGACGCCGCGCTCGCGCAGCTCCGCGAGCGTCTCGTCGTCCGTCTCGAGCGGATCGACGACGAGATTGCCGTCGGGGTGCTCGGCGAAGAAGCTGTTGAAGTCGAGGCCCCGGTCGGGTTGCCAGCGCGACCAGGACCACACCCCGGGGACGACGGTTTGCCGCATCAGACCATCTCCGCCGAGCGGTCGCCGCTCCCTGCCCGAGTGACACGCGTCGCGAGAGCTCCGTTCAGCGTACGGGTACAACGGACCGGAGGAGACACGATGACCAAACGCCGCCTTGCTTGCCTCTCGCTCGCCGCAGCGCTCGCCACGACCGCGCTCCCCGCGGCGCCCGCGCTCGCCGACGGCGCGGCCAGCACGCGCAACATCCTGATCGGCGGAGCCGCCGCGGCGCTGCTCATCATCAACCACAACAAGAAAGTCCACGAGAAGTACGCCGAGTACGACCGCCGCCAAGCCTCGACGCAGGCCGAAGCGAACAACGCCGAGGCGGCCTACGAGTCGGAGCGCCAGGCGTACGCGCACGAAGCGGCGCTCGTGTCGTCGTACCAGCACGAGGTCGCGGTGCAGCACCAGGAAGTGCTGCGGCTTCAGATCGCGATGGACCAGCGCGCGCGCACGCAAAACGTCGCGCAGGCGCGGCCCGCGCCGGCGCAGCCGGCGTTCCACCCGCTCGTCGCCGACGCGCGCACGAGCAACGGCAACGCGCCCGCGAGCGCACCGGCGCCGGCGCGGATCGCGTCGACCGGCACCACGTACGGCTGGGGAACCTTCTAAGGCCGTGCGCCTCCTCGTCGCGCACGCCGCGGTCGCCCTGGCGATCGCGGCGTGCGGGTGTGCGCGCCCAGCCACGCCCGAAGATCTCGCCGACGCGACGACCCGCGCGGTGTACGCCGCCGACTACGACGGGACGACCGCGCACTTCGACGACGCGCTCAAGACGCAAGTCACGCGCAAGTCGGTCGGCGAGCTCTCCGACCGCATGCACGCGTACGGCACGTATCACGGGCTGAAGCAGGTGACGAGCGATCCCGCCGCCGGCCGCTACCAGTACGAAGCCTCGTTCGACAAGGGCCC
>DATHLL010000060.1:0-2015 GCA_035488195.1 Candidatus Elarobacter sp.
CCGGGCCACGACGTCGCGGTGATCGACGAGCACGGCAACGTGTGCGAGCCGGGCGACGTCGGCGACATCGCGCTGCGCGGCGATCCGCCCTCGCTCTTCCGCGGCTACTACGAGAACGACGAGGAGACGCGCAACTCGCGCCGCGGCGAATGGTATCTGACGGGCGACCGCGCGCAGGTCGACGACGACGGGTACTTCTGGTTCGTCGGCCGCGCCGACGACGTGATCTCCTCGGGCGCGTACCGCATCGGCCCGTTCGAGGTGGAGAGCGCGCTGCTCGAGCACCCCGCGGTGGTGGAGTCCGCGGTCGTCGGCTCGCCCGATCCCGACCGCGGCAACATCGTGAAGGCGTTCGTCGTGCTGCGCGCGGGATACGAGCCGTCCGCCGCGCTCGTGAAGGAGCTGCAGGAGCACTGCAAGCGCGTAACCGCGCCGTACAAGTACCCGCGCGCGATCGAGTTCGTCCCCGAGCTCCCGAAGACGCGCTCCGGCAAGATCCGCCGCGTCGAGCTGCGCCAGGCGGAGCTCCGCAAGAAGGGCGCGACCGCGGCGAGCGGCTTCGTGTAAGAGGTCGGCAGCGGGCGTCTACCTGACGATCCCGGCCGTCAGACCGCTGAAACAACGCCCAGGCGGCGCTCGTGGAAGCTCACGCTCGTTCCGCGCGGAATGACGGAGAGCGGCGACGAGCTGCCGCTCGAGTACGTCGTCGTCGATCAGGCGACGAAACGTATACGGGAGATCTGGGCGAGGTACGGGCTCGCGATGACCTGGGCCGGAGGCGCGCACATCGACATCGACGCGCGATTCGGTCAAGTGGAGCGGTACTGGCTCGTGCACGACTGGTCCCTCGACGTGAACGCGCGCGCGCTCGTCGTCCCGCTGCGCTACGCCTTTGCCGCGCACGCGCATGACTACAGCTTCGGCTCCCGCCGGCAAGCCGCAGGTACAGCGTCAGCGACGGCGGACCGGGACGGAAAACGTCCCGTTCTTCGCGCGGACCGTCACGCGGCTCGCGTTCGCCGGAACGACCTTCTCTTGGACGAGAACGTATCGGGTGACGCGGGCACAGCGATGCCCCCGGACGTCGCTTTCGACTGCATCGTAGGTCGGATCGTGCGGAGCGGTCTCGCGCCGGAACGCGACCTCCGCGCAGCTGCTCGTCTGCAGCAACGCGCCCGTGAGCCAATGGCCGCGCGGGACGCCGTGCTTCACCCGCAGATCCGGTGGCGGCTTGACGACGGTGAGGTTCGCCGTGCCGGCGAGCGCCGGCGCGCCGCACGCGGCGGCGGTCGTCACCGCTAGGCACGCGCCGGCGGCGAGGCGGTTCGGGAGCTGCATCAGCGCCCTGATTCCCACGAGGCGACGAGGTGTCCCGGCGAAACGATCGCTGCGCCGGGGGTACACGTCGGCGTGTCCGCCCAGCCTCCGCCGCGTCCGGAAGCCGAGCTCGAAGCGAGTACGGTGCTGCGCACCGAGCCGCCGGGTATGAAACGGTGCATGGACGTGCGCAACATCGACGACCCGCACGAGTGGTTTGACGTGCTCGGTACCGGCGCGGGGATTCAGACGGCCGTGATGGACTTGAAGCCGGGCGGTGGTGAAAGCGGCCGGAAGACGAACGAGCACCCGCGGAGCGAGCAGGTGCTGTTCGTCGTCGAGGGCGAGGTCGAGGCGGAGATCGGCGAGGAGAGGCGGACGCTGCGTGCCGGCGACAGCGTGATCGTGCCGCGCGGCGTTCCGCACCGTTTCTCGAACAAGACCGGCCGGACGGCGCGGACGTTCAACGTCTACAGCCCGCCGGCGTACTGATCGGATGGGATTCCGGGCGTTTACTTGACGACCCAGTTCCCGTTCCTCGCCCGGACCCGAACGACCGGGGCGACGGGTCCGACCGATACCGGCATCCATTGGTGGATCACCGCGATGCACGACCCGGTCGGGATCTGGTACGCGCCGTAGATCGGCGGCACGATCGTGGCGGGCGAACGGAGGAAGGTCACCCGGCTGCAACTGCT
>DATHLL010000061.1:0-3619 GCA_035488195.1 Candidatus Elarobacter sp.
AAAGCCGACGCGGGCCGCTGAGGACGCCGTCAGGTTTGGTTGAATCCGCCGGAAACATAGCCGCCGAGATCCAGCGTCACGTAGCGGTAGCCCGCGGCGCGGACGCCTTCGACGATGCGGGCGCGGCGTTCGGGGTCGGCGACGGCGGCGACGTCTTCGGGCGGGACCTCGATGCGCGCGATCTCGCCGTGGTGGCGGACGCGGCAGGCGCGGAAGCCCGCGTCGTGCACGGCCTGCTCGGCGCGGTCGACTTGGCGCAGCAGCTCCAGCGTGATCGGCGTGCCGTACGGGAAGCGCGAGGACAGGCACGCGAGCGCGGGCTTGTCCCACACATCTAGCCCGAGGTTGCGCGCGAGCGCGCGGACGTTGGACTTCGTCATCCCCGCTTCGTGGAGCGGGCTGCGCACGCCGTGCTCGCGCGCGGCCGTCCGGCCGGGGCGCCAGTCACCCTCGTCGTCGAGATTGTAGCCGTCGACGATGTGCGGGATCCCGCGCTCGCGGGCGATCTCCGCGAGGCGGCCGTACAGCTCGCTCTTGCAGAAGTAGCACCGGTTCGCCGGATTCGCCGCGTACGACGGGTCGTGCAGCTCGCGCGTCTCGATCACTTCGTGCCGCGCGTCGATCTCGCTCGCGAAGCGCACCGCGCCGGCGTACTCGCGCTCCGCGAGCGACTCGCTGCGCGCGGTGATCCCGACCGCGCGCTCGCCGAGCTCCTGCGCCGCGACGTGCAGCACGAGCGCGGAGTCGACGCCGCCGGAGAACGCGACGATGCAGCTCCCCAGCTCGCGGAAGACCGCGCGCAGCCGCGCTTCCTTCGCAGCGAGCGCGGCGGTGCCGGTCGTGCCGATCACGAGCCCGGCTCTCCGGTCGCGAACTTCCCGCTGATGACCGCGTCGACCGTGCGCGCGACCTCGGGCAGCGGGAGGTTGCGCTCGCGCGCGATGCGCAGGAGGTCGTCGTACTCGGCGCGAGCGCGCGCCTCGCCGTTCGTGCCGGCGCGTTTCACGCGCACGGGGCCGTACGGCGTCTCGACCGACACCGTCTCGCGCGCCAGCACGTGGCGCCGTTCGGTGCGGACGCGGACGCCGATCGTCGTCGTTTCGGTCAGCATCGCGCGGGCGACGGCGTCTTCGTCGGCCGCGGCGGCGAGCGCCGACAGCGTGATCGCGGGCCGGCCTTTCTTCATCACGACCGGCGTCAGCCAGACGTCGCGCGCGCCGGCCGCGAACAGCCGCTCCATCGCGAGCTCGTAGTGCTGGGGCAGCATGTCGTCGATGTTCGCCTCGATCACGACGACCTCGTCCGCGTCCGGCGCCGGTGCGTTGCCGGCGACGGCCGTGCCGATCATCACGCGGGTCACGTTCGGGACGGTGAAGTCGCTGCGTCCGGCGCCGTAGCCGATGCGCTCGATCGTCATGTCGGCGCGGCCGGGCTTGGCGAGCGTCGTCAGGATCGCGGCCGCGGTCGGCGTCACCAGTTCGCCGGCGACGTCGAGCGCGCGCGTCGGCCAGCCGGTCAGCAGATACGCCGTCGCCGGCGGCGGGTTCGGATAGATCCCGTGCGCCATCCCGATCGGGCCGTGGCCGATCGGGAACGGCGAGCACCGCAACTCGTCGATCTCGAGCAGGTCGAGCGCGACGCACGTCGCGGCGACGTCGAGGATCGCGTCGACCTGGCCGATCTCGTGGAACCGGATCGCGCCGGCCGTCGTGCCGTGCGTGCGCGCTTCGGCGTCCGCCAGCGCGCGGTACACCGCGCTCGCGCGCTCGCGCTGCCGCGCGCTCAGGCCGCTGCGCTCGACGATCGCCAGCACGTCGGCCAGCGTCCGCGTTCCCGTCTCACCGTCGTCGTCACGGTCGTCGTGATCGTGGTCGTGACGGTGATCGCGTTCGTGATCGTGATCGTGTCCGTGTCCGTGTCCGTGTCCGTGTCCGGTGCGGTGATGATGATGGCGCTCGTCGCCGTCCTCGCCGGGGACGACCAGGCCCGCGTACGTCGCCGCGATCCCGCGCTTCACGACGCGCTTCGGCTCGAGCGCCCAGCCGTCGGCGACGACCGTGCGAAGCGCGCGTTCCAGCGCCTCACGATCGAGTCCCGCGTCGAGGAACGCCGCGATGAGCATGTCGCCCGCGGCGCCGCCGATCATGTCGACGTACGCGATCCTCACGGCGCGGTCACGATCTTGTGCGCGAGCGCGGCCGCACCGAAACCGTTGTCGATGTTCACCACGCCGATCCCCGGCGCGCACGACGTCAGCATCCCCAGCAGCGCAGCCATCCCCTCGAACGCCGCACCGTAGCCGACGCTGGTCGGCACGGCGATCACCGGCGCACGGACGAGGCCGGCGACGACGCTCGGCAGCGCGCCTTCCATCCCGGCGACGACGATCACGGCGCGGCACGACGCCACGTCGTCGAGCGCGTCGAACAGCCGGTGGATCCCCGCGACCCCGACGTCGGTCGCGCGCACCGCCTCGTGGCCGAGCGCGTCGAGGACGAACGCCGCCTCTTCAGCCACCGGCAGATCGGAGGTTCCCGCGCACACCACCGCGACGCGGACGCCGGTCCGCGGGAGAGCCCCGCGCCGGAGCGCGCCGGAGAGCGGCTCGAGAACCGCGTCGGGATACGCGGCGGCCAGCGCGGCTCGCTGATCGGGCGGGATCCGGGTCGCCAGCGCAAAGCCCGTCCGCGCGTACAGCGCGCCGACGAGAGCGAGGTTCTGCTCGAGCGTCTTCCCGGCGGCGAAGATCACCTCCGGGACGCCCGTGCGGTCGCGCCGCTCGTGATCGAGCCGCGCGATCTCGGATGCGTTCATCGTCATGATCCTACCCGGCGAAGGTGACTCTCGCCTCGGACGGAGCCGGAGAGCGGCTCGTATAACGGTCGTCGCGTATGGCTGATCGTCGTTCGTTCCTGGGCGCCGTCTCCGGCGTCGCCGCGACCGTGTTGCTCGCCGGGCAGGCGGAGGCGCAGGCGCCGCCGCCCGAGGCGCCGCCGAAACCCTCGCCGCTGCCGTCCGCGCAGCCGTCGCCGAGCGCGAGCGCCTCGCCGAAGCCGGCCTCCGCGGCCGCCGTCGCGATCGCGGCTTCGATGCGCCGGTTCGACGCGAACCTGAGCGACAAAGATCTCGACACGATCGCGCACGCGATCGACGCCAACCGCCGCGGCGCCGCGCGGCTCAACCCGAAGAAGGCGACCGCGCTGAAGAACGCCGACGAGCCGGTGACGCGCTTCGCCGCGGCGGGGCCGCGATGACGCACGACGACGTCGCCTTCGCCGACGCGACCGAGCTGCAGCGGCTGCTGACCGCGCGCACGATCTCGTCGGTCGAGCTCACCGAACTCTACCTGAAACGCTTGGAGACGTACGGCCCGGTCTACAACGCGGTCGTCACGATCCTCCACGACCGCGCGCGCCGCGAGGCGAAGCGCGCCGACGCCGAGCGCGCGCGCGGGCGCGTCCGCGGGCCGCTGCACGGGATCCCGTACGGCGTCAAGGATCTGCTCGCGACGCCGGACGCGCCGACGACGTGGGGCGCCGCGCCGTACCGCAACCAGCGCTTCGCGTACGACGCGACGGTGGTGAAGAAGCTCTCCGCCGCCGGCGCCGTGCTGCTCGCG
>DATHLL010000062.1:0-5350 GCA_035488195.1 Candidatus Elarobacter sp.
CTTCGAGGTGAACAGCACCGAGGTCGAGTCGCCGGACTGCGCCAGGCCGGTGACGATCCCGTAGCCGACGAGCTGGTTCGCGGTCACGCCCTGCACGCGCGCGACGTCCTTCAGCCGCACCGGCTGCGCCGTCGCACCCACCGGCAACGCGACCATGAACACGATCGCAGAAAGCACGGCTGCGATGGCGCGTTTGGTCGCGGACCCTTCGATAAGCTCAGGGTGACACTGGCGTTCAGGGTGACGAATCATCAATCGCATCAGAACAAGAAGTCCAGGATCTTTTGGATGAGGCCTTTGTGCTTCTCTTGGAAGTTGCCGTCGAACTTCGCCGTGACGGCGGCGACGCGCGTCGAGACGACGGCGTCGGTGTTGTCGATGTCCTCGGGCCGCACGATCCCGGTGATGTGCAGCGTCTGCTTCTCGCCGTTCACGATCAGTGCCTGATCGCCGGCGATGCGGAGCGCGCCGGACGGCAGCACGTCGGTCACCTGCGCCTCCATCGTGCTGACGAAGGTGTTCTGCCCGGTCTGCGTCTTCGCCGACTGCGTCTGGCGGCCGCCGCCGAGCCCCAGCCCGAAGCGCAGCAGCGAGACGTTCGCGAGCCCGCTCCCCGGATTCACGCCGAGGTTGTAGCTGTTGTTGACGCTCGTGACGTCCGAGCTCGTGCTGTTGACGGCGAAGTTGAAGATCACTTGGATCAGATCGCCGACCTGCTGCGCCTTGTGGTCGGCGCCGAGCCGCAGCGGGTGCCCCGGCGCGGCCGGCGGCGGCGCGGCCTGGTACAGCGTGTCCGCGGCGGCCGGAGCGCCCTTCGACAAGCTCACGGTGACGGCGGCGGCGAGTGCGAGGACGAGCAGCGCGCTGCGCGATGCGCGGGCGGTGATCATTGCGGTGAGGCTCCCGGGAGGACGAGCTCGACGCGGTTCGGTCCGGTGACGACCGCCGCGATCGCTTTCTGGGTCTGCGGGTTGAAGACGGTGACGGTGTCGCCGACCGCGCCGCCGGTGCGCGCGATCACGTCGGCGGTCAGTGCGACGTTCCCGTCGCGGATCACGAGCACCGCGGCCTGGCCCGCCTTCACGACGGTGTCGGGGACGGTCTGCTCGACGTAGAGCGGCGCGCCTTTCGCGGTCGCGCCGTTCAGCTTGCGGCCGACCAGGCTGCCGATCCCGACCGCCGGACGGCCGTTCGAGGCGACGCGCGCGAGCGCGAGATCGTCTTGGGTCAGCACCGCGCCGGGGGCGAGATCGTGCGCGGCGACCGCCGTGCTGACGTACGTCGTGATGCGGTAGCCGGCGACGACGGTGCGCGCGAGCTTGCCGTCGACGGTGATCGCGACCGGGACGCCGACGTACGTCGAGCTGACGAACGGCGTCCCCGCCGGCGCGATCTGCACCGTGCCGAGCGGGAGGTTCTGGTCCGCGACCTGATACGCCGCGGCGATCGAGCGGTCGGGGCCGGTGACGAGCCCGTGCGCGACGCGGTCGGCGACGGCGGCGATGCTCTTGCCGGGAACGAGTTGCGTCGCCGCGGACGCGAGAGTTTGCACACCCGCATTCGCGGGCGCGCAAACACCAAGCAGAGTTGCCGCTGTCGCGGCAACACCAAGCAGTGCGCGAAGCGCACTGACCGGGATGCTGACGGCGAACGAGCGGCGGGTCATGGGGTTAGCGCTTCGTCTGGACCGCGGTCTGGAGCATCTCGTCGGCGGTGGTGATCGCCTTCGAGTTCGCTTCGTACGCGCGCTGCGCGGTGATCATGTTGACGATCTCCTCGACGACCGAGACGTTGCTGGCCTCGAGGTAGCCGCCTTGCAGCGTCCCGGTGCCGTTGAGGCCGGGCTGCGAGAGCGTCGGCGCGCCGGAGGCGCCGGTCTGCGTGAAGAGGTTCTCGCCCTTCGGCGCCAGGCCGGCGGCGTTCGTGAAGCGGACGAGCTGGATCTGTCCGAGCTGCTGCGGCTGCTGCTGGCCGGGGATCTGCGCGGTGACGGTGCCGTCGGCGCCGATCTGCACCGCGGTCGCGTTCGGCGGGATCGTGATCTGCGGGCTCAGGAAGTAGCCGTCGGCGGTGACGATCGAGCCGTTCGCGTCGCGCTTGAACGAGCCGTCGCGCGTGTACGCCGAGCTGCCGTCCGGCATCGTGACCTGGAAGAACCCGTCGCCCTGGATCGCGACGTCGAGCGGATTCGAAGTTTGCTGCAGCGTCCCTTGGGTGAACGTCTTCTCCGAGGCGCCGACCTTCACGCCCAGACCGACGTCCTGTCCGACCGGGACGACCGACGGGCCGACCGGCGTCCCGGGCGCGCGCATGGTCTGGTAGATCAAATCCTGGAACCGCGCCTGGTTCGCGCGGAACCCGGTCGTGTTGACGTTCGCGAGGTTGTTGCTGATCGTGTCGATGTTGTACTGCTGAGCGATCATCCCGGTCGCGGCGGTGTACAGTGCTCTCATCATGGCGGGGCTCGCTCCTATGCGTTGCTGCGGCCGACGGTCTGGACCGCCTGCGCGACCGCGTCGTCTTGGGTTTGGATCGATTTCTGGTTGGCGTCGAACCAGCGCTGCATCGAGATCAGGTCGACCATCGAGCGGACGACGTCGGCGTTGCTCTTCTCGAGCGAGCCTTGCAGCGCGGTGGTGTTCGTCGCGGCGCGCGCGCCGGCGCCGGCGTCGGCGAAGCGGTTCGCGCCTTCGGGCCGCAGGTTCGCGGTGTTGGCGAACTCGACGACGTTCAGCTTGTCGTAGCGCTGGCCGTCGACGCTGATCGTCCCGTCGGCGGCTATCCCGACCTTGCCGCTCTGCGGGAGCGCGATCGGCGCGCCGTTCTGCCCGAGGACGCGGTCGCCGTTCTGCGCGGTCAGATAGCCGTTCTGGTCGCGGACGAACGCGCCGTCGCGGGTGTAGCGCAGCGCGCCGTTCCCGCCGCGGATCGCGAAGAAGCCCGGGCCGGAGAGCGCGACGTCGAGATCGTTGCCGGTCGCGGCGATCGTCCCTTGCCCGTAGTCGGCCGGGGTGTCATAGATCTGCGCGCCGCTGCCCATCGCGCCGATCGCGACCTGCGCGGGGACGCCGGGCGCGCCGGCCTTGGCGGAGGGGTCGGTCTGGAAGCGGTAGAGATCGCGGCGCGGCTGCGCTTGCGCGATCAGCACCTGGCGCTTGAACCCGGTGGTGTTGACGTTCGCGAGGTTGTTCGCGATCGTGTCGACCGCCGATTGCGCGACGAGCGCTCCGGACGCCGCCGTGTACATGCCACGGACCAAAGTGAAAAACCCTCCGCACGGACTCCGCCCCGCCCGTCGACAAGCTCGGGGTGACGCGGTGCTGATGCGAGTCCGTCAATCGATCGGGACTCGCGGCGGCCCCAACCGTGCGAGGGTTGTCCGGCCGCTTCCCATGGTTGTTCGGCGCACGCGCCCTCCGACTTTAGCCGCGAGCGCTAGAGAGGCGCCTGGGTTTCGCCGGCGGTGCGGGTGGCGCGCAGGCGCGCGCCGATGTCGCCGAGGCGCTCGGCGACCGATGCGGCGTCCCACGGGCGGTCGACCGGGTCGCGAGCCAGCAGCGCGTGGATCAGCGCGGCGAGATCCGGGTCGGCGGCCGGGGCCACCGCGCGCAGCTCGGCGGGATCTTCCTGGAAGCGACGGAGCGCGACGTCGAACGCGTTCTCGCCGGTGAACGGCGGCTCGCCGGCCAGCGCGTGGTACAGCACGGCGCCGAGCGAGTACAGGTCGGCGGCGGGGCTCGCGGTGCCGAACTGCGCCTGCTCCGGCGCGACGTAGAACGCCGTGCCGACCAGGACGCCGGGCGCGGTGATCCCCGGGTCGTCGTCGGCGATCTCGCGCGCGAGCCCGAAGTCCATCAGGTGCGGGATCCCCTGCTCGTCGACGATGACGTTCGCCGGCTTCACGTCGCGGTGGACGATGTTGAGCGCGTGGGCCGCCGCGAGCGCGCGCGCGATCCCCATGCCGAGGATCGCGACGCGCTCCGACGAGAGCGGCGCCTCCTCGGCGAGGAGCTCCTGGAGCGAACGGCCCGCGACGTAGTCCATGACGATGAACGGCCGGCCGTCGTCGCTCTCGCCGATGTCGTGGACCGAGACGACGTTCGGGTGGACGATCTTCGCCTCGGCGCGCGCCTCGCGCTCGAAGCGCGCGTGAAGGACGCCACCGTCGTCGCGCTTGCGCTGCAGCAGCTTGATCGCGACCCGGCGGTCGAGCACGGTGTCGTGGGCGGCGAACACCGTCGCCATCCCGCCGTGTCCGGCCACGTGGTCGAGCCGGTACCGCCCGCCGAGCAACGCCTCCGTCCCCATCGGACGGAGCTATTCGCGTTCGCGGCGCTAACGCTTGCGAACGCACGGGCGGCTCGGGCCGCAGGCCCGAACGCGAAGGATTCGCGCGTCAGCGCGAATCCACTAAACCTGCATCCTGGAGATTTCGGTGTAGGCGTCGAGGAGCTTCGAGCGCATCGCCATCGTGAAGTTCAGCGCGAGGTTCGCCTCCTCGACCGAGGTGACGACCTTCTGGAGGTCGTTGGTCTTGCCGTCGGCGAGGTCGCGCGTCGCCTGGTCCGAGACGTTGACCTTGTCGTTCACGTCGGCGAGCATCGCCTTCACGGTGTCCTTGAACGAGGTCGGGCCGTTCTCGCCCACCGCGGCGGCGCCGCCGGGGATCGGGCCGACGTTCGGGGTCTCGTCGAGGCGCGTCGCGGCGCCGAGGTCGGGCACGAAGGTGCCCGGCATGATCTTGGAGATCGCGCTTCCGTAGTCCATCAGGCTTTCAGCAGTCCGAGCGTCGCGGTGCCCATCGAGCGGGCTTCCTGGATCGCCGTCACGTTCGCTTCGTACGCGCGCGAGGCGGCCATCATGTCGACCATCTCCTTCACCACGTCGACGTTCGGCATGTGGACGTAGCCGTTCACGTCGGCGTCGGGGTGCGAGGGATCGTAGACGAGCCGGTCGGGGCTCTGGTCGTTCACCACGCCGACGACGTCGACGCCGGCGCGCGAGCGGGCCGGGTCGTTCGCGTCCTCGAGCGCGCTCGCGGCGTCGGCGGCCGGCTCGTTCTTCTGCGCGTAGACGACCAGCTGGCGCTTGAACGGGCCGCCTTCGGCGGTCCGCGTCGTGTTGACGTTGGCGATGTTGTTGGCGATCGTGTCCATCGCGAGCCGCTCGGCCGAAAGGCCGGTCGCGCTGACTTCGATCGAGGTGTAGAAACCCATCAGAAGCGCTCCTGGATGGCCTCGCGCATGCGCGTGTACTGGTTTTGCAAGAGCTGGCCCATCGTCTGGGCGTACGCGGAGTTGAGCGAGAGCTTCGCCATCTCTTGGTCGACGTCGACGTTCGAGCCGTCGAC
>DATHLL010000063.1:0-4272 GCA_035488195.1 Candidatus Elarobacter sp.
CGTCCCGACGCGCGCGAACGGCGGCATCTCGCGGGACGGCCGCACCATCACGTACCGGCTGCGCCGCGGCGTGCGCTGGCACGACGGGACGCCGTTCACCAGCGAGGACGTCGCGGCGTCGTTCCGCGCGGTGATGGACCCGCGTAGCGTCGTGCAGTCGCGGCACGGCTACGACGCGATCGCGCGGGTCGACACGCCGGACCCGTACACCGTGCGCTTCCGGCTGAAGCACCGCTTCGCGCCGTTCGTCGGAACGGTATTCGCGGAGAGCGACGCGCCATACTATCTCGCGCCGGCGCACCTGCTGCGCGACGGCCCGCTCACGCGCTCCTCGCTGAACGGCTCCCCGGTCGGGACGGGACCGTTCAAGCTGATGCGCTGGGCGCGCGGCGACCGCATGGAGCTCGCCGCGAACGAAGACTACTGGAACGGCAAGCCGGCGCTCGCGCGGATCACGATCCGCTTCATCGCCGATGAGAACACACAGTTGGTCGGCCTTCGCAGCGGCGACCTCGACGGCGTCCTCGTCCTCTCGGCGAACGCGGCCGCGCTGGCGCGCACGATCCCGCACGTCCGCGTCGCGACCTCGGCGCTGAACGCCTACTGGGGCGTGATGATGAACAACCAGCCCGGTCACCCGACCGCCGACGTGCGCGTGCGCCGCGCGATCGCCGCGGCGATCGACGCGCGCGCGTTCCGTCACAACGTCACGCACGGCTTCTACGCGCCGGCGATCGCCGATCTGCCGCCGGTGCTGTGGGCGGCGGACCGCTCGCTGAAGCCGCCCGCGCACGATCCCGCGCTCGCGCGCCGGCTGCTCGCCGAAGCCGGTTACGGCCCTTCTCACCCGCTGACGCTCGAGCTGGCGATCCTGCAGTCCTCGCAGACGCACCGCGTCGAAGCGGTTGCCGTGCAGGCGGAGCTGCGCGCGATCGGCATCGACGTCCGCATCCACCCGTATCTCGGCAACGTCTTCGACGCGCCGCCCGCCGAGGGCGGGATCCTGGCGCGTGGCCGCTACGACCTCGCCTTCTACGGCTGGTATGCCGGGATGGATCCGGACGACAGCGGGCAATTCATGTGCGACCAGCGCCCGCCGAACGGCTACGACCATTCGTTTTACTGCAGCATCGAGATGGACGCCGCGCAACGCGACGCGCTCGCGACCTACGACCAAATGGCGCGCAAGCGCGCGTACGCGCGCATCGAGTCACTGCTGCTGCGCGACGTCCCGATGGACTTCCTCGCCTTGCCGGTCGCGATCTCCGTGCTGCGCGACGACCTGACCGGCTTCGCGCCGACGCTGGTGACGCAATCAGCGAATTCCCAGCGCTGGCGGTTATGAGCAGCAGCTTGTCATGCGCGCGATGCGGTACGAACGAACCGCCTCCATATCATGCAAGCGGCTTATCGTTGCTTTTTCGCGCTGGGTCAGGCGCGGTCGGGGAGAGCGCTCTCGCGGGCATGAGCGGGGACGTCGGAGCGGCCGGTCTCGTGGTTCGCGTTCACCCAGCCGACAGGACGCCGCTCGCCCGGGGCGAGTGGTTCGATCCCATCTTGGCGCGCAAGCTCTAGGCCGAGCGCCACCAGGTCTTTCGAAGTTCCCGTCTTCATGACGACGACGTTCTTCGTATCCATCACCGACATAGTATCATCCCCGTGCCCTTTTGGGCACTCCCTTGGAGCACACATCGTATCTCAGGACCGCTGGCTTGCTCTTGCTTGCTTGTCTTGGTTGTCGCCAGCAGCTTTCCGGTGCCGAGCAGGATGAACCCGATGACGAACAACGTGATCGCCCATCTGGAAAGAGCCCGCTTGCTCGCGCGTATCGTCGCGTTGTCGTCCGCGGCTTGAATTATCGCGCGGATCGTATCCGTGACCGCCCGATCGCCTGCTTGGGCGTAGTATGCGAGGAATCGTCGAGGATCGATTGAGTCTCGGACGCTCTTCGAGCGTAACCGCACGGAGTGGCCCAAGTTAAATGCGCGCAACCCACACAGAATGGATAATCCGAGAAATAGCAATGCGAGCACCCCGAAGGATCCAATGTCACTGATCTTGTCGATTCCGAACACCGCAAAGACAGCCGGCAGCGCGACGATGCCTATTGCGCCAAGGTTAATGGCATCGATGTTGGCGACAATCGCGTCATTTGCACGCGCCGTGGTCGCGAGCAACGTTTCATCTTCGATCGTATGAGTGATCTCGGACTCAGAGCCGACATTTCGGTCCGGCACGCTCGGCGCTGTTGCCACGTTATACCGAAGAACGTTCGCGACCGGAACGGCTGCCGTGCTCTCTCTTGGATGACTCCGCGCTAACCGCCATTCATTCGCCAAGAGTACAACCATCAAGATGATTTCCTCGACGATGATCACAGTCGCGACCGTCGACCCGTAGTCCGGACAGCTCGTCATCGTGATTGCTTCGCCGGTAGGCCGACCCGGGCCGTTGAAGGCGCTCGGACGCGGACGCATTTGGCCACAAGGCACGAAGGCCGGGTCTCGGCCAAGCCAACGAGGATAGCGGGCCGATCCCTCGCGGCCCCGAACATCTGGCTATGATCCGGCGTTCGGTCGTCGCCTTTCTCGCCATCATCCTTGGGACCACATCGCTTGCTACGCTCGCCGGCGCGCAGAGCGCGGAGGCGCCCGCACCCGCACCAGCACGTGCCAGCACGGCACCCGGGGTAGCGGCCACCCTGGCTCCGAGCCCGGCTCCCGCGCCGACGCTCGCGCCGACACCGCCCTCGGAGCCCTCGCCGGCTCCCGGCGGCGCGCCCTCGACCGCCGCGCCCGCCGCGAGCGCCGCCCCGCGCGCGCTCCCGTCAGGATTCCCATTCAGCCTCGGCACGGCGGCGCCGACGCAGCAGTACGCGACCTTCATCAAGGGCGCGAGCTCGCAGCAGCCGGGCGTCATCGACCTCGTGCGCAAGGACGACGAACTCTACTTCGACCTCAAGCCGGAGAACTTCGACAAGACGTACATCGTCTTGCCGTCGATCGAGCGCGGCGTCGGCAGCGGCGCGTTCGCGGGCCGCGTCTACGAGCCGTTCCAAGTGACGTTCAAGCTCGTCGGAAAGCGCGTTCTCTGGATCACGCCGAACACGCGCTACGTCGCCGACAAGGGGAGCGCCGCGGCGAACTCGCTCGCGATCAGCGTCGGCGACTCGGTGATTCTCTCGACGCCGGTCGTCGCTGAGGATACCGCCAAGAAGCACGTCGTCGTCTCGCCCTCGCTGTTCCTCACCGACTTCGAGGGAATCGGCGCCGACCTCGGCCGCGGCGTGACGCCGCCTTCGCTGCCGGGCCTGCTCTTGATCGTCTCGCGTCCGTCGTTCGCGGTCGACGCGTCGAAGTCGTACTACCGCTCGACGAAAGCCTTTCCGCGGAACGACGAGATCAGCGTGAACCTCGCGTTCAACGGCCCGGCGAACGCGATGCCGACCGTCCCCGACGGGCGCGGGATCCCGATCACCGTGCACTACAGCATCGTCGCGCCGCCGGAGCGCGATCCGAAGTTCGTCCCGCGGCTCGCCGACGACCGCGTCGGCTACTTCATCACCGCGCGGAAGCGCTACGGCAACGACGCCGCCGCCTCGCCGTTCGAGCGCTTCATCGAGCGCTGGAACCTCGACAACGGGCCGATCACGTTCTACCTCACCAACGAGATCCCGCAGGAGTACCGCGCGACGGTGCGCCGCGGGATCCTGGCGTGGAACGACGCGTTCGCCAAGATCGGGCACCCGAACGCGATCGTCGTGAAGGATCCGCCGTCCGACCCGGGCTGGGACCCCGACGACGCGCGCTACACGACGGTTCGCTGGATCACCAGCGACCAGCCTGACTTCAGCGCGTACAGCCCGCACGTGAGCGATCCCGACACCGGCCAGATCATTCGCGCCGAGGTCGTGATCGACGGCGAGTCGCTGCGCTCGATCAAGCGCGGCTACGTCGACCGCGTCCAGCCGGCGCAGCGCGCGCGCACGAACGCGTACGCGCTCGAGCTCAACGGCTCCGGTGTTCCTGCGCTCGCTGCGCTCGACCCGGAGAACGCGGACCCGGCCGGCGACGAGCAGACGCAAGAGTGCTCGCTCGAGGAGGACTCGGTCGCGCAGGCCGCGCTCGGGACGCTGCTCCTCGCGCAGAACCCGCGCGCGAGCGCGGCCGACCGCGAGCGCTACGCGCAGCAGTGGCTGTACAGCACCGTGATGCACGAGGTCGGCCACACGCTCGGCCTGCGCCACAACTTCGAGGGCTCGACAGCGTACTC
>DATHLL010000064.1:0-4718 GCA_035488195.1 Candidatus Elarobacter sp.
GCCGTCAGCGCGAGCGCCGCCGGCAGCGACCAGTGCCAGCGCGCGAGCGCGACCGCCGTGACGTAGACGCCGGTCGCAAAGTACAGCGCGTGCCCGAACGACAGCAGCCCGACGTAGCCGAACACCAGATCATACGTCAACGCGAGCGCGCCGAAGACGAAGCATAGCCCGAGCAGGTTCAGCGTTCCCGGCGCGTTCAGCGGGCCGTCGAAGACACCGGGGATCGTGACGCCGACGTACGGCAGTACCGCGAACGCCACCACCGCGACCGCTACGCCGATGAGAATCGAGCGCGCGCGGCGTCTCGGCCGCGCTGCACTTACCGTTTCGCCTTGTGGCGCGCTCCGCAGCTCGAACTGCGGTCCGTTCGGCGTCATGTGGTCGTCCCGGAGAAGCCGCCGGGGCGGACGAGCAGCACGATCGCGAGCAGCAGCACGACCGAGAAGTCGCCGACGCCGGCGGCGCCGTAGAAGTTGAGGAACTGCTGGACGACGCCGACCACGACGGCGGCGGCGGCGGAACCGGTCACCGAGCCGAGCCCGCCGATGATCACGACGATGAACGCGAAGATCAGCATCGACGTCCCGCGGCCGGGGTCGATCGTGCCGTAGTACGTCGCGGCGAGCATCCCGGCGAGCCCCGCCGCGGCGCCGCCGATCGCGAAGACGAGCGTGAACGCGCGCTGCACGTCGATCCCGAGCGCCTGCACCATCGCGCGGTTCTCGACGCCCGCGCGCACGATCAGCCCGAACCGCGTCCGGCGCAAGAAGAAGAGCAGCAGCCCGAACACCAGCGCCGCGACGACGATGACCAGCAGCCGCGTGTTCGGGACGTTCGCGCCGAGGACGTTCGTCGTCGCCGTCATCCAGCCGGGGAGCGCGAACGTCTGCGGGTCGCTGCCGAACCCGCCCTGCACGAGCGAGATCGTCGCGAGCGCGAGCCCCACGGTGACCAGCACCTGTCCGACGTGCCGCGCGTACAGCGGTCTGATCAGCAGCACTTCGGTCAGCGTCGCGAACACCGCGCCCGCGATCACCGCGACGAGCACGGCGACGATCCAGCGCACCCCGACCGGCGCGCCGGCGGACGCGTTCGCGGCGGACCAGCCCGCGTACGCGGCGACCGTGAAGAACGCGCCGTGCGCGAAGTTCAGCACGCGCATCAGCCCCCAGATCAGCGAGAGCCCCGCCGCGATCAGGAAGTACAGCGCGCCGAGTCCGAGCCCGGTCACCAGCAGCAACGCGATGGTGGTCATCAGTGGCTCCCCGCCGCGGCGAGGCCGAGGTGCTTGCGCGCGAGCGCCGGATCGCCCATGAGCTGCTCGACGTCGCCGGTGAACGAGACGCGTCCCTGGTCGAGCACGACGACGTCGCGCACCAGCTTGTGCGCGACGCTGAGGTTCTGCTCGACCAGCAGGATCGTCGCGACCTCGGCGGCGCGGCGCAGCGCGTCGACGACGTGGCGGACGACCAGCGGCGCGAGGCCTTTCGTCGGCTCGTCGACCAGCAGGATGCGGTTGTCGGCGTTGAGCAGCGCGCGCGCGAGCGCGACCATCTGCTGCTGGCCGCCGGAGAGGGTCCCGGCTTGCTGCGCGGCGCGTTGCTTCAGCTCGGGGAACAGCTCGTAGATCAACTCGTAGCGGTGCTCCGAACCGGCGCGCTCGGCGAGCGTGAGGTTCTCCTGGACGGTGAGGCCGGAGAAGACGTCGCGGTCCTCGGGAACGTAGGCGACGCCGCGGCGCACGACCTCGTGCACCGGGAGTCTGCTCGTCTCCTCGCCGTCGAGCACGACGGCGCCGGTGCGCGGCACCAGCCCGAGAATCCCGCGCAGCGTCGTCGTCTTGCCGACGCCGTTGCGGCCGAGCAGCCCGGTGATCCCGCCGCGCCGCACGCCGAACGAGACGCCCTGCAAGATGTGCGACTCGCCGAGATAGACGTGCAGGTCGCGCACGTCGAGCAGGGTCGAGCTCGCCGTCGCCGTCGCCGCCGCCGTCACAGCGGGTCTCCGAGGTACGCGGACTGCACCGTCTCGTTCGCGACGATCCGATCGGGCGTGTCGATCGCGAGCAGCGCGCCGTGGTGCATCACCGCCATCCGGTCGGCGAGCCCCATCACGAGGTCCATCCGGTGCTCGACCATCAGCACGGTCTTGTTCTGCTCGCGGTGGATGCGCCGGATCAGCGCCATCATCTCGGGAACGTCCTCGACCGCGATCCCCGCCGTCGGCTCGTCGAGCAGCACCACCGCCGGATCGCCGCACAGCAGGATCGCCAGATCCAGCTTGCGCTTCTCGCCGTGCGAGAGCGACGCCGCCTTCGCGTCCTCGCGCGACGACAAGCCGACCGCGGCGAGCGCTTCGCGCGCACGGGCGAGCGGCGCGCGCTGCGCGTCGGCGAGCACCCACACGCGGTTCGATCCGCCGAGATACGCCTGCGCCGCGAGCCGCGCGTTCTCCAGCACCGAGAGCTCCGCGAAGATCGTCGAGGTCTGGAACGTGCGCCCGAGACCCAGCCGCGCGCGCGCGTACGGCGGCGCGTGCGTCACGTCGGTCCCGCGGAACGTGATCGTCCCCGCGGAAGGCCGCGTGACGCCCGAGAGCAGGTTGAAGAGCGTCGTCTTCCCGGCGCCGTTCGGCCCGATGATGACGTGGAACTCGCCTTCGTTCACCGTCAGGCTGACGTCGTCGACGATCGTCACCCCGCGAATCCGCAACCCGAGCCCCGCGGTCACCATCACCGCGGGGCGCGCCGTCGCCGTCAACGCGGCGTTACTTGAACGCGTGCACCGGCGGCGAGACGGCCTCGAGCGGGATCGTCCGCACCAGCTTCGGCTCGAGACCGCCGCCGGCGGCGACGAGCTTCGCGACGAACATCGGCTGCAGCATCGCGTGGTCGGCCGCGCGGATCCGCTGCCGGCCCTTCGGCGCGTCGAAGGTCCAGTTCTCGAGCGCCGAGATCATCTTCCCGACGTCGTCGCCGTCGGCCGCCTCGACCGCGCGCACGATCATCTGCGCCGCGACGAAACCGTCGGGATCGAACAGGTCCGGCACTTTGTTGCTCTTCTTGAGCTCGGCGACCAGCGCGTCGTTGACCTTGTTCTTCGGCGCCGCGTAGAAGTAGTGCGAGAGGAACGCGATCTTCGGGCCGGCCGAGCCGAGCGTCCCGTACGACGAGCGCTGGTCGAGCCCGCTGACGACCGTCGTTCCGCCGCCGAAGATCCCCGCGTCGTCGAGCGACTTCCACATCGCGGGCGCGGTCGCACCGGCCCAGGCGGGGAAGAGCAGGTTCGGCTTCGCGTCCTTGATCTTCTGCGAGAACGGCGCGAAGTCGTTCGCCGAGAGCGGCGCGAGCACCGAGCTCACGTCGGCGCCGACGCCGCCGAGAACGGCACGGACCGCGTTCACGTTGGCTTGGCCGAACGCCGAGTCTTGCGCGTACACCACGACCTTCTTGCCGCGCAGGTTGTTGCCGACGATCGTTCCGGCCGTCAGCACGTCCTGATACGTCTGCCGCCCCGAGCGGAAGGTGTTGCGGTTGTTTCCGGTGATCGCGTCGGCCGCCGCCGCGCCGGAGATGAACAGGACGTTGTTCTCCTTCGCGACCGCCGCCATCTGGAGCGCGACGCCGGACGCCGTCGAGCCGGCGAGGATCTTGGTCCCCTGGCCGATCAGCTCTTTCGCCGCCGCGACCGCCTTGGCGGGATCGCCGGCGTCGTCGCGCTCGGTCACGACGATCTTGTGGCCGTTCGCGGCACCGGTGTGGTGCGTCGCGTAGTCGAGCCCGGCGTTGAAGCCTTCGATGTACTGCGCGCCGTAGGACGCGAGCAGCCCGGTCTTCGAGTAGACGAGGCCGACGTTGACCGGTGACTTCGGGCCGGCCGCGCGCGAGGGCGCGGCCGCGCCGAACGCGAGCAGTTGGACGGCCAGCGCCGAGGCCGTCAGGGACGCAAGAATCCGCCGTCGTTGAAACTTCACGCCGAACGTTACAACTCTAGTGCGGTATGCGCCTGCGTCCCGGTCTCGGGGTCCTGCTCGCCGCGTGCGTCGCATTGTCGGTCGGCTACGGCGTGCGGCAGTGTCTGGGGCTGTTCATCGCGCCGCTCGAGGGCGCGCGCGGCTGGTCGGCCGGCGTCTTCGCGCTCGCCTTCGCGCTGCAGAACCTGGTGTGGGGGCTCGCGCAGCCGTTCGCCGGCGCGGTCGCCGACCGGTTCGGCGCGCGCGCGACCGTCGCGTGCGGCGGGCTGCTCTTCGCCGGCGGCCTCGCGCTGATGGCGACGACGCACGACCCGAACGTCTTCTCGTGGGGCGGCGGCGTTCTGCTCGGGCTCGCGCTCGCCGCGGCCTCGTTCGGCGTGCTGATCGGCCCGGTCGCCGCGCTCGTCCCGCCCGAGCAGCGCAGCGTCGCGTTCGGGGTGCTCGGCGCGGGCGGATCGCTGGGGCAGCTCTTCTATCCGCCGTTCGCGCAGGTCGCGATCGGCGGCGCCGGCTGGTTCCCGAGCTTCGTCGGGCTGGCGGCGATCGGGATCGGGATCATCCCGCTCGCGCTCCTGCTGCGCGAACCGGCGCGCGCGATCGCGCCGGCGCAGCGGCTCACGCTCGGCGGCGCGCTGCGCGAGGCGTTCACCGTGCCCAGCTACGGGCTGCTCAGCGCGGGGTTCTTCGTATGCGGCTTCCACATCGCGTTCTTCCAGACGCACCTGCCGCAGATCGTGGCGCGCGCC
>DATHLL010000065.1:0-6591 GCA_035488195.1 Candidatus Elarobacter sp.
GAGCGCTGCAGCATCAGCGTGACCAGCTCCTCGACGGTCGTCGCGTAGCCGGGGAGCATCGGCGAGGGCGCATCGTTGAACGTCATGTTACGCGCGTCGACGCTCACCGGGGTGTCCCAGCGCAGGCGGCCCGCGGCGATCGCGGCCCCGGCGGCCACGGCGAGCGGGACCTTGATCAGCGAGGCCGGGTAGATCGTCCGGCCGTCGTCCCGGCTCCAGCCCGGCCCGCCGGCGCCTAGGCGGCGGACGTGCATCTGCGCCTCGCCGAGCCCCGTTCGATCGGCGAGCACCGCTAGGTCGGGCTGGTTCACGCCGTCACGCTGCAAGCATGTACTTGCATGAATCCATCGGGCCTGGTAGAGTGTTCGTGCAAGTACCTACACGCATGAGCATCATGGACGAGAATCTGAAGCACGCGCCCCTTCGTTTGCACGCCGACGCCGCGGACGCCCGTCCGCGGATCACCACCGCGGTCGACGAGCTGCTCGCGACCGAGCAGGAGAGCCCTCGCCTGCGCGTCGTCCTGGGCGGTAACCGCCTCCCGGCCGACACGATCGCCGCGCTGGTGACCGGGCTGCGCCGCCTGCGCGAGCACGGCGGAGCGGTCGAGGTCACCCCGGACAGCACCCCGGTCCGCGACGCGCTGACGCTGAACGGGCTCGACCGCGTCTTCGCATTCCCGCTGGACCCCGAGGAGCGCCCGCGCCACCGCAGCCTGCTCAGCCGGCTCGCGGCGGCCTCGTTCGCGGCGGTCCTCGCGTTCCTCGGCATCCCGGCGTACGCCGCCGCCGACCACCCGAACGATCCGACCGCGATCCTGGCGAAGGTCGAGGAGCGCAATCCGAGCCTCAACACCTATCAGGGACGGCTCCACGTCGACCTGCGGATGACCTCGTTCCCGTTCATCAGCCAGCATCTCGACGGGACGACGTACTACAAGCGCCCCTCGAACTACGAGGTCGTCTTCGACCGCGTCCCGCCGCTCGCGAAGGGCTTCGACAAGATGTTCGCCGACATCGGCGACCCGGCGAACTGGGAGAAGCGCTTCCACGTCACGTACGAGGGCGAGAAGGACTTCAACGGCCGCAAGGACGTCCAGCTCCGGATGGTCCAGCGCGTGCGCGGGATGATCGACCACGAGACCGTTTTGATCGACCCCGCCGCGTGGACGATCGACTCGATCCGGTACGACTACTACAACGGCGGGCACATCACCATGACGCAGACGTTCCGCGAAGTCGGCGGCTACTCGATGCTCGCCGAGCAGAACGCCGAGATCGCGATCCCGTACGCGAAGGCCGTCGCGCACGGCACCTACGCCGAGTACAAGACGAACGTCGCGATCGACGACACCGTCTTCACGAAGAAGCACAACTGATGCTGATCACCGGACAACGCTCCCATCCCGGCGTCGAGGAGACGCGCGGGAAGATCCTCACCGCGGCGCGCGAGCTGTTCGAGCGCAACGGCACGCGCGGGACGACGACGCGCGAGGTCGCGGAGCGGGCGGGAGTCAACGAAGCGACGCTGTTCCGCCACTTCGGCTCGAAGCGCGCGCTGCTCGACGCGATGCGCGAGCAGGCGTGCGGGGTCGAGGAGTTCCGCTCGATCCTGGCCTCGCTGCCCGGCGAGGAGCTCGCGACCGACTTGCGCCTCCTCGCTTACGAGATCGTCGAGGGGATGATGGCGCGCCGCGGGATGATGTGCGTCTCGCTCGCCGAGGACGCCGCCGGGACCGCCGAGTCCCCCGAATGGCGCGGGCCCGCGCAGATCAAGGCCGAGCTGGCGTCCTATTTCGGGGAAAAGGTCCGCGACGGCCTGGTCGTCGGCGAACCCGCCTTCGTGTCGCGCTATTTCTTGGGCATGCTCTTCTCGTACGTGGTCGGGCGCAAGCTCTGGGACAGCACCGTCCCGGACCGCGCCGTGCTCGACCGCCTCGTCGACGTCTTTCTCAACGGAGTCACCGCGTAACTTGGAAACCCGAACCGAAACCCCGCCGGCGCAGCGCACCACCGTCACCGACGATGGCCGCGGCACCGCGCCGCCGCCGAGCGCGCCGCCCGGCGGCACGACGGTCGAGACGGAGACGACGACGAAGCGTCGCCGGCCGCCGGTCTGGGTTCTCGTCGTCGGCGCGATCGTCGTGATCGCACTCGTGATCTGGGGCGTGCGCTACCTCGCTTACGCGACGACGCACCAGAGCACCGACGACGCGCGCGTCGACGCCGACACCGTGACGGTCTCGAGCAAGATCGCGGAGCGCGTCTCGCAGGTGCTGGTCGACACCAACCAGCGCGTCACCAAGGGCCAGATCCTGGTGCGGCTCGACGACACCGACGAGAAGACCGCGGTGCAGCAGGCGCAGGCCGCGCTGCAGGCGCAGCGCGCGAACGCGCGCGCCGCGCAGGAGAACGTCTCGCTGACCGCGGCGCAGGTCGCGGCGCAGTCGACGCAGGGCAGCGGCGGCGTCGCCGCGGCGCAGAGCTCGATCGCGAGCGCGTCGGCGCAGGCGCAGTCGGCGCAGCAGCAGGCCGACGCGGCGCGAACCGCGATCGCGCAGGCGCAGGACCAGGTCCGCGTCGCGCAGGCGCAGGTGCCGGCGGCGCGCGCGGCGCTGCAGCGCGCGAACGCGGATCTTTCGCGGTACAGCGCGCTGGTGCGCACCGGCGACATCGCCTCGCAGCAGCTCGACGCGCAGCGCGCGGCGCAGGCGCAGGCGGCCTCGCAGTACCAGGCGGCGGTGCAGAACGTCGCGGCGGCGCAGAGCGCGGTCGCGCAGGCGGAGGCGCGCTACACCTCGGCGATCGCGGCGGCGAACGCGGCGAGCGCGGGGATCGGCGCGCAGCAAGGACAGCTCGAGACCGCGCAAGGACGGTTGACCGAGAGCGACAACCCGTACCGCGTCTCGGCGACGAAGGCGCAGGCGGACGCGGCGTACGCGCAGGCCGGCTCGCTGCAAGCGCAGGTGACCGCGGCGCAGAACCGCCTCGGCTACACGGTGATCCGCTCGCCGATCGACGGCTACGTCGGGATGAAGAACGTCGAGGTCGGCGCCGCGGTCACGCCGGGACAGTCGCTGATGACGCTGGTTCCGTCGACCGGGACCTACATCACCGCGAACTACAAGGAGACGCAGCTCGGCAACGTGCGCGTCGGCCAGCCCGTCGACATCAGCGTCGATGCGTACAAGGGCGTCCCGTTCCACGGTCACGTCGCGGCGATCGCGCCGGCCTCGCAGAACACGTTCAGCCTCGTCCCCGCGCAGAACGCGACCGGGAACTTCGTGAAGGTCACGCAGCGCCTGCCGATCCGGATCGTCGTCGACGACCCGCCGAAGGACAAGCCGCTGCGCGTCGGGATGTCGGTCGAGACGTCGGTCAAGGTCAAGTAGGCCCGCGATGTCCCGACCGCGTTCGACGGCCCTCGCGCTGAGCGCGAGCATCTTCATCACGTCGTTCGCGACGAGCGCCCCGGCGCTCGCGCAGACGGCACCGATGCCCGCCGCGACGAGCGCGCCGGCGACGATGGCGCCTGCGCCCGCGCCGCCGACCACCGTTCCCGCGACGGCCGGGCCGGTGTCGCCCGTCGCGACGACCGCGCCGATCGCGGCGCCGTCGAGCGCGCCGGGCTCGGCGCCCGCGCCGCGAGGCCAGGCGTCGCCGACGGTGCCGGGATCGCAGCCCACGCCGGGCGCCGTTACGGTGCCGGGTGCGCAGCCCGCGACCGGCGGCGCGACGACGCCCGGGTCGAACATCCGCGGTGCGGCGAACCCGCCGCCTCCGCGGCCCGCGGTGCTGCCGGCGGTGCCGTCGCTGCCGCCGTTCAGCACGCCGGTCAACGCGCTCCCGAATCCCGATCTCGTCGGCGTGCAGCAGCAGCCGTTCGTCGGGCTCGCGCTGCAGGACGCGGTCGC
The DNA here is from genome assembly GCA_035488195.1 of Candidatus Elarobacter sp. Taxonomy (GTDB): domain Bacteria; phylum Vulcanimicrobiota; class Vulcanimicrobiia; order Vulcanimicrobiales; family Vulcanimicrobiaceae; genus Vulcanimicrobium. Next base: position 3,914 of record DATHLL010000065.1, read on the forward strand.
GATGGCGCTCCAGCGCAACACGCAGCTTGCGATCGCGCAGTCGAACCGGCGGATCTCGAACTATCAGATCGTCGCTGCGAAGGGCGCGTACGACGTGAACTTCCAGCTCGTGCCGAGCTACTCGCATTCCGTCGCGCCGGTCGTGACCGCGTTCAACACGAACGCGCAAGGCGGCCCGGTGACGACCGACGCCGCGAACGCGACCGCCGGCATCCGCGGACTCACGCGCCAAGGCGGCACCTACAGCGCGAACCTGGTCGCGACGCGCGTCACCTCGGACAGCGCGTTCAACAGCTACAACCCGTTCTACGAGACGGCGCTCCAGCTCGCGGTCACGCAGCCGCTGCTGCGCAGCCGCGCGATCGACCAGCCGCGCCTGCAGATCCAGCTCGCCGAGATCAACTCGAGCGTCGCGTCGAGCAATGCGCTGGTGCAGGCGTCGAACACGATCGTCCAGGTGCAGAACGCGTACTTCGACCTGGTCTCGGCGTGGCAGAACGTCGCGATCCAGGAGGAAGGGCTGCGCAACGCGAGCGCCCAGGCCGCCTCGAACGCGCGCCTCGCCGCGCGCGGCGTGGTCGCGCCGACCGACATCGTCGAAGCGAACACGCAGGTCGACGTCTTCCAGGACAACGTCTACGCCGCGATCCAGAACGTGCAGCGCGTGCAGACGACGCTCAAGCAGCTCCTGCTCGCGAACCCGTCCGACCCGGTGTGGTTCGCGAACCTCGTCCCGACGACGCCGGTCGCGCAGATCCCGCAAGAGCCCTCACTCGACGCGCTGGTGAGCTCGGCGATCCAGAACCGTCCCGAGGTCGCCCAGGTCCGCGCGCAGCGCTCGCAGGCCGACGTGAACCTCGCCTTCGCGCGCGATCAGCTCAAACCGCAGCTCGACCTCGGCCTCGGCTACACCTCGAACGGCTTCGCGGGCAATCCGCTCAACCCGGCGGCCAACCCGCTGTTCGGGCTGATCGGCGCGATCGCGCCGCCGTCGGTGCTCGCCGCGTTCCCGACGCCGCCGGCATATCAGCGCGGTGCCTTCGGGCAGTCGTTTCAGAACCTGCTCGACAACCGCTATCCGACCTACACCGCGCAGCTCGCGTTCTCGTTCCCGATCGGCCAGCACACAGGCAAAGCCGACCTCGCGATCGCGCAAGAACAGCAGCGCGCCGTCCAGATCAACGAGACCGCGCTGATCCAGCGCTTCCGCAGCGAAGCGGTCAACGCGATCCAAGGCCTGCGCGAGGCACAGTACCGCGTGATCGCCGCGCGCTCGGCGCGCGAGGCCGCGCAGCGCGTGCTGCTCGGCGAGCAGCGCCGCTTCCAAGCCGGGACCTCGACGACGTTCCTGGTACTGCAGCGCCAGCTCGAGGTCGCGAACCAGGAAGGCCGCGAGCTGCAGGCCCAGACTGACCTCGACAAGGCGATCGTCGAGCTGAACCGCGTCAGCGGCGGCATCTTCGCGCAGTCGAACGTCGACGTGACCGGCCTCGGCCTGCCGACGCTCACCGGCGCCGGCGCGAACAGCGTCCTGCCGCCGATCACCCCGACTCAGGCGCCGCCGGTGACGAGGAACCCGAGCCCGCAGCACTAAGGAACCGCGGCATGCTGGGCATGATAAGCGACACGGAAGTGATGATCGTCATCCTGATCCCGGTCGTGTTCCTCGTGCTCATCGTCGTAGGCGTTTGGCTAGGACTGCGCCGGCGGCGAACCTGAGGAGCCGTTTGCACATCGCCGGCTCCATCGCGCCCGCGGTGTGCTCATGGAACGAGTGGGATCCGCTGCGCGAGGTGATCGTTGGGACGGCACGCGGCGCAACGGAGCCCGCGTACGAGCCGGCATTCTCTCCGTATGTCGCCTCGGATGATGGCGGTCGCGCGTTTCGCGGCGCGCGCATCATGGCCGAGCTGATCGAAGAGGCGGAGCGACAGCTTGACGACTTCGCCCGGATCTTGTCCGATCGCGGGATCGTCGTGCGGCGGCCCGATCCCGTCGACCACGGGGTTTCGGTGAAGACGCCGGACTGGGAGGCTGCGTACGGTCGCGCGAGCGCATGTCCGCGCGATCTTCTGCTGGTGATCGGCGACGAGATCATCGAGGCGCCGATGGCCCAGCGTGCCCGCTTCTTCGAGTACCGCGCCTACCGATCGCTGCTTACGGAGTACTTCCGCCGCGGTGCGCGCTGGACCGCGGTGCCCAAGCCCTTGATGGCCGACGCGCTCTACGACGAGCGCGCGCGAAACGGCGAGGAGCCGTTCGACTTCGCAGCCGGTCCGCTGCTGACCGAGATCGAGCCGGTCTTTGACGCGGCGTCGTTCGTGCGACTCGGGCGCGACATTTTCTGGCAGCCGGATCTCGTGAGCAACGAACTCGGCGCGGAGTGGCTGCAGCGCCACCTCGGTCCGGAGTTCCGCGTGCACCGCATCGGGTTTCGTGAGTCGCTCCCGACGCACATCGGCACGACGCTCGTGCCGGTTCGGCCGGGGATCGTACTGGTGAACCCGGCGCGCCCGTGCACCGACGATTCACTGGATCTCTTCGCGTCGAACGGTTGGCGCGTCATCGAAGTGCCCGTCTCGCGAAACGGCGCCGCAAGCCGTGACGTGAGCAGTTGGATATCGATGAACATCCTGATGCTCGACGAGCACACCGCGGTCGTCGAGCGCCGAGAGCAG
>DATHLL010000066.1:0-9292 GCA_035488195.1 Candidatus Elarobacter sp.
CCGGCGGCCGCAGGATCTCGCGCGCACCACCGCGCGCACGCTCTCGTACGAGTGGCTCGACGGCGACGACCGCGCGCTGATCAACACCTACGACCGCGCCACGCGAACGCGCACCGTGCTGCTCGCCGACGCGCGCGCTTCCGCGCCCGCGACCGCAGCCGACGCGACGACGAAGACGGTGTTCACCCTGCGCGACAACGACGTCTACAACGATCCCGGAATCCCGATCTCGTCGTTCGCGGCGAACGGCGAGCTCGTCGTCGCGCACGTAGGCGATGCGATCTGGCTGCGCGGCGCGGGCTACGGCCCCGACGGGCGGCGCCCGTTCCTCGACCGGCTCGATCTGCGCAGCGGCGAGAAGACGCGCGTCTTTCGCTCCGAGCTCGTGCCGCTCGAGCAGCCGATCGTCCCGCTCGATCCCGACGCCGCGCGGATCCTCACCTCACGCCAGTCGCCCTCCGAGCCGCCGAACTACTACGTGCGCACGCGCAGCGCGAGCGCGTCCGAGCCGCCGCGCGCGCTGACGTCGTTCCGCGATCCCGCGCCGCAGCTGCAGGCGGTCGGGCGGCGCGTCGTCACGTACAAGCGCGCCGACGGCGTGAACCTCTCGTTCACGCTCTACACGCCGCCCGGCTGGAAGCAAGGGACGCGGCTGCCGACGTTCGTGTGGGCGTATCCGCTCGAGTACATCGACCGCGGCACCGCCTCGCAGAACACGAACACGACGCAGACGTTCGTCAGCGTCACCGGACCCTCGCCGGTCTTCCTCGCGCTCGCGGGCTACGCGGTGCTCGACAACGCGTCGATGCCGATCGTCGGCGATCCGGCGACGGTGAACGACACCTACGTCGACCAGCTCGTCGCCGACGCGAAGGCGGCGGTCGACGAAGCGGTCGCGATCGGCGTCGCCGACCCCGACCGGATCGCGGTCGGCGGCCACTCGTACGGCGCGTTCATGACCGCGAACCTGCTCGCGCACACGCGGCTGTTCAAGGCCGGGATCGCGCGCAGCGGCGCCTACAACCGCACCCTCACGCCGTTCGGGTTCCAGAACGAACGGCGCAGCTATTGGGAGGCGACCGATCTCTACACCAAGATGTCGCCGTTCACGTACGCGAACGCGATCAAGGATCCGCTGCTGCTGATCCACGGGATGGCCGACGACAACACCGGCACGTTCCCGATCCAGTCGGAACGGCTCTACGCCGCGATTCAGGGGAACGGGGGGACGGCGCGGCTCGTCATGCTGCCGTACGAGGCGCACGGGTACGTCGGCCGCGAGAGCGTCGAGACGACGCTCGCCGAGATGCTGGACTGGCTCAACCGCTGGCTCGGCCCGGCGCGCGTGACGCAGAAAGCGCCGTAGCGGCGCTGCGGCGCGCGCGGTCCCAGCTCGCGCGCGTCAGGCTGAACAGGAGCACGTCGACGTGGCGGCCGCGGATCACCGCGCCGCTGCGCAGCACGCGCTCTTCGCGGAACCCGGTGCGGTCGAGCACCGCGCGCGAGGCGACGTTTTCCGGGACGATGCAGGCCTGAATCTCCTCGAGCTCGGCGGAGCAAAACGACTCGTCGATCACCGCGCCGAGCGCGCGGCTCGCGTACCCCTGGCCGCGCGCCGCGGTCAGCAGGCTGTAGCCGACCTCGCCGACGCGCGGCGTGCGGTCGTTCACGCGCAGCGAGATCCAGCCGACCGCGAGCTGCGGCTCGCCGGCGCGGACGATCCACTCGAAGCGCCCGGTCGCTCCCGGCTCGAGCGCGCGCGGGCGCGTGCGCACCTGCCGCTCGAACTCCTCGGCGCGCACGCGCGGGATGTCCTGGTACTTGCGCAGGTCCGGGGCGTTGAGCACCTCCCACAGCTCGCGTGCGTTCCGCGCCTCGACCGGGACGAGCGTGAGGCGCTCGGCGTGCAGCGTCTTCATCCGTGGACGTACTATGCCCGCGCTCCGCGTCCGGCCCCTTGTCGCGCGCGCACCTTCGCGTGAAGTGCGGGCGGAGGTATCCCATGCAAGTCCGCTACACGGGGACGGTCGAGACCCCGCCGTCCTTCTTCACCTCGCGGCGCACGCACCGCACGCACGAGCAGTTCGACGTGCGCGCCGACGACGGCTCGCGTTTCCGCGTGATCGACAACGTCTCGCTCGCGCCGCGCGTCCCCGCGCAGCCCGGCGACCGCATCACCGTTGCGGGCGAGCTCGTCCACGACCGCGGCCGGCCGCCGATCGTGCACTGGACGCACCACGATCCGCGCGGGCGGCACCCGGGCGGGTTCGTCGCGCTCGGCGGCCGCGTCTACGCGTGACCGCCGAGCGCGCGGCGAAGCGCGGCCTAGCGGCCGCGCGTCTTCTTCGCCCCGGCCTTCTTCGCGCCGCCGGCCTTCTTGGCACCGCCGGCCTTCTTCGCGCCGCCCGCGGCTTTCTTCGCCGCGCCGCCGCTGCTCTTGCGGCCGGCCGCCGCGCCCTTCGAGGCGCCGCCCTTCTTCGCCGCGCCGGCCTTCTTGGCGCCGCCCTTCTTCGCGCCGCCGCGGCCGGCTTTCGCCGTCCCGACCGCCTCCTTGAGGCTGCGGCCCGCGATGAACTTCAGGACGCGCTTCGCGGGGACGTTCACCGGCTCGCCGGTCTGCGGATTCCGCGCGACGCGCGCGGCGCGGTCGCGGATCTTGAACTGGCCGAACGGCGTGAGCTGCACCCGGTCGCCCGACTTCAGCACCTCGGTGATGCGGTCGAGCATCGCCTCGACGATCTCGACGACCTGACGGCGCGGAAGCTCGAAGTCATCGGCGAGCTCTCTCGCCAGCTCGTTCTTGGTCATGGGTTCCTTTCGTTCTCGGGTTCGGCTCACGGTCGAGCCGCGTTGCCCGCAGTATACGCCGGAAGACCCGCGTTTCCGGCCGTTTTCCGGCCGTTTTCGAAGAAATCTCGGGCTTCGCGCTCAGCCCAGGACGATCGCGGCGCGCGCGCGCTCGGGCGCGCGGTACGGAGGAAACGTCAGCCGGAACGTCGTGCCGCCGGGGCCCGTCGACTCGAGCGCGACCGTGCCGTGCGAGCGTTCCGCCGCGCGCGCGACGATCGCGAGGCCGAGCCCGGAGCCTTCGATCCCGTTCGCCGCCTCGCCGCGGAAGAACCGCTCGAACAGCCGCGGGCGGTCGGCCTCGCCGATCCCCGGGCCGCGATCCCGCACGCGCACGACCGTGCCGTCGTCGGCGGCGCGCTCGACGGTCACGTCGACGGGGTTTCCGGCGCCGTACTTCACCGCGTTGTCGACGAGGTTCACGATCGCTTCGTACACCTCGGAGGGCTCGGCGACGACGACGTGATCGCCGCTCGCGCTCAATCGCACGGTTCCGCCGCGCGCCGCCTTCACCTCGCCGATCGCGTCGCGCACGGTCGAGACGACGTCGACGACCTCGGTCTCGCGGCGGTCGTCGCCTTCGAGCCGCGCGAGCGTCATCAGCCGCTCGACGAGCGCGCGCAGCCGCCGCGTCTCGGCGCGCATCGTCGGCAGCGCGAGCGCGCGCAGCTCGCCGTTGTCGATCCCGCCGCGCTCGAGCACGTCGAGATACCCGCTGATCACGGTGAGCGGCGTGCGCATCTCGTGGCCGGCCTCGCCGAGGAAACGGCGCATGTGCTCCTCGACCCGCGCGCGCTCCTGGAACGCCGCGGACACCTGCGCGGCGGCGCCGTTGTACGCCTCGACGAGCTCGCCGACGTCGCCGCGCTCCGACGCTTTCACCGCGCGCGGCGTGAAGTCGCCCGACGCGAAGCGGCGGAGCTCCGCCGCGAGCGCCTCGAGCGGTGCGAGCGCCTGCGAGGTGATCCAGCGACCGATCAGCCACGCGGCGATCAGCGTGACGGCGAACGCGACCGCGAACCACGCGCCGGCGGTCTGCGTCATCGCGCGGAGCTGGCGCAGATCGGGCGCGATGAACACGCTGGCCGATCTCCCGATCGTCACGACGTGCGGATGCAGCCCGAACATCATCCCGACGTCGAACGGCATGGTCGCGTGGCCGCCGTCCGGCGGCCCGCCGCGCCCGTCCGGCCCGCCGCGATCGCGCGAACCGCGGCCGCGGTCGTTGACGCGCACGATGACGCCGCTCGGCACGGCGAGCCCGCGCTCGTCCTGCAGCACCTGCGTTTCGGGTTCGCCGGGATGCCCGTACGCGAGCGCCTGCGCGCGCTTCGTCGTCTGGTCCAGCGCGTCGGAGATCGGGCGCGTGGTCAGGTACAGCACGAAGAACACCATCGCGCCGGCGACCAGCGTCAGCAGCGTCGCGGCGAAGATCGCGTACGAGAGCGTCAGCCGCCCGCGCAGCGACACGATCCCGAACCTACTCCGCGTGCGGCTCGCGCAGCACGTAGCCGACGCCGCGCACGGTGTGGATCAGCCGCGGCGCCACGCCGGCGTCGACCTTCGCGCGCAGGTACGAGATGTACGTCTCGACGGTCGCCGCCGAGACGTCGCGGTCGGGACCCCACACGAGGTCGAGCAGCTCCTCGCGGGTGAAGACGCGCTTCGGCCGGCGCGCGAGCGTCGCGAGCAGGTCGAACTCGCGCGTCGAGAGATCGATCCAGCGCTCGCCCCGGCGGACCGAGCGCGCGTCGAGGTCGATCTCGAGATCGGCGACGCGCAGGTGATGGACTTGGCGCAGCATCGGGCGGCGCAGCGCGGTCTGGATCCGCGCGGTCAGCTCGTCGAGCTCGAACGGTTTCGGCAAATAGTCGTCGGCGCCGGCCTTCAGCCCGTCGATGCGGTCGCGCACGTCGCCGCGCGCGGTCAGCATGATGATCGGGACTTCGGTGAGACGGCGCAGCAGCGGGATCAGCGAGAGGCCGTCGATCTTCGGCATCATGATGTCGAGGACGACGCAGTCCGGGGTCCAGTCGCGGATCGCGGTCAAGCCGTCGGGCCCGTCGACCGCGGTTCGCACCTCGAACCCGGCCTGCCGCAAGCCGACGTCGAGCATCTCCCGGATGCTGTGCTCGTCGTCGATCACCACTACGCGCTGCGCGGTCTGCATGGCTCCATTGTGAGGGCGAACGCTGGGAGCTTTCTCCGAAAGGCTCTCAGCAACGGCTCAGGCGCGGAGCGTCACCACGTCGATCATCGCGTCCACGACGTCGGGATCGAACTGGTCTCCCCGCCCTTCGACCAAGCGCTCGAGCGCGACCGACGGAGCGAGCGGCGGGCGGTACGGGCGGCGCCCGATCATCGCGTTGAAGGAGTCGGCGACCGCCACCACGCGCGCGACGTACGGGATCTCCTCGAAGCGCAGCCGGTCGGGGTAGCCGGTCCCGTCGAAGCGCTCGTGGTGGCTGCGCACCGCCGGGGTGAGGTTGCGGATCAGCGGGACTTCCTGGACGATGAACGCGCCCGCTTCGGCGTGGCGGCGCATGATGCTCATCTCCTCGTCGTCGAGCCGGCGCGGCGCGCCGAGGATCTCGGGCGGCGTCGTGACCTTGCCGATGTCGTGGATCAGGCCGGCGCGGGTCAGGTGGACGATCTCGTCCTTCGAGGAGCCGAGGCGCTTCGCGAGCCGCCCGCACCACGACGCGACCGCGCGCGAGTGCTCGGCGGTCAGCGCGTCGCTCTGGTCGAGCTGCGTGAGCAGATCGTCGAGCACGACGTCGATCTCGTCGATCGCCTCGTGCGCGGATGACGCGCGCGCGATCCGGCGCGGCCGCGCGATCGCCGCTTCGACGTCGAAGCGCGCGCGCTCGAACGCGAGCCCGGTCGCCGGATCGACCGTCGCGCGCAGCGTCGCCGAGACCGCGTCGAGCGCGGCGCCGAAGAGCGCGTCGGAGCCGATGATCCCCGCGTAGCGGTCGCACGCGGCGTCGACGAACGCGGTCAGGATGCTCCAGTCGCCGGCGGCCGCGGCCGCGGTGCAGCGCTCGACGAAGCGCGCGGCGACGATCTTCGCCGCGACCGTGCGATCGGCGTCGGAGAGGCGGTCGAGCGCGGTCTTCACGATCCCGGGCGCGCGCACGTGCACCGCGGCGGCGAGCCGTTCGGCGGGCGTGCGTCCCGAGACCGGCAGCGCGCTCATCGCGCACCTCCGCGCGCAGTGTCGAGGCGGCGGCTAGCGGAACGCCCGTCGAGCGCGGCGAGCGGGAGACGCCCGATGAAGCGCGCGACGCCGCCGAGCTCGCTGCGCTCGAGCTCGTCGAGCATCTCGCCGAGCCACAGCACGGCGTCGTGGCCGCGGCGGCGGCAGTCGTAGAACGCCGCGACCGTCTCGACCAGCGAGCGGATCCGCCCGTGCGTGTTCGTCGCGGCGACGCGCGCCTGCGCGATCGAGGCGAGCGCCGCGTCGTCGTCGTCGAGCAGCGCCTCGGCGAGCGCGAGATACGCGAAGGTGCGCACGCTGAGCGGCTGGTCCTCGGCGAGCTTCCGCAGGCTCTCGCGGCTGCGCGCGATCGCGCCGCGCGCGGCGTCGTCCTTCCCGGCGGCCGCGCCGTACACCGCGACCTCGGCCCAGCGGTACGCGGTACGGTCGTCGTCGAACAGCTTCTCGGCGCCCGGCGCGAGCAGATCGTAGGCGTGCTCGAAGCGCCCGTCCCACGCGGCGCGCAGCGCCTGCGCGGGCAGCAGCCCTTCGCTCACCATCGGCGTGAGCAGCACCTGCATCTCGCCGAGCTGCGCGTTCAGCCGTTCCAGCGCGATCACGTCGCCGGCATCGACTTCGATCGCGTACGCGTTGAGGATCGCGTACAGACGCAGCCCGGAGTTGCCGGCTTTGCGGCCCGCCTCTTCGAGGCGCAGCAGCGCGCCGCGCGCGGCCGCGACGTCGTCCTCGTGCAGCATCGCGACGTTGAACAAGACGCTCAGCGCGCGCGCGGCGAGATCGTAGAGGAACTGCTCGTCGGCGCGCGCGAGCGCACGCTCGGCGAGCGACTTCGCGGTCGCGTAGTCGCCTTCGTTCAGCGCGACGTACGAGGCTTGGTGCAGCACGCGCGCGCGCAGCGCGTCGTCGTCGACGCCGGGGAGCCGCACGATCGCGCGCCGCGCGGCTTCGCGCGCGCTCTCCTGGCGGTGCACCTCGACGTACGCGGTCCCGAGCAGCGCCCACAGCGCGGCGTCGGCGTCGGCGTTCCCCCGCGTCTCCTCGCGCGCGGCCTCGGCTTCGAGCAGCTCGATCACGTCGGGCCGCCCGCGGCGCACGAGGTCCATCCCGTAGCGGATCACGATCTCGCGGCGCTCGTGCTCGCGCGCGCGCTCGATCGCCATCTGGAACCATGCCTCGGAGACGTCGAAGCTCTCGTCGAGCGAGGCCAGCACCGCTTTGAGCGCGAGCGCGACCGGATGCGCGGTCAGCGCGCGGTCGCCGAGCGCGGCGAGCGCGGCGCCGACCGCGGCGACCTCGCCGTGGTCGATCGCGGTGAAGCCGCGGCGGTCGAGTGCCGCGGCGACGCGGTCTTCGTCGCCGGCGCGGACGCGCAGCGCGATCGCCTCGCGCCAGCGCCCGACCCGCTCGAGCGCGCCGGCGGCGCGATCGAGGACCGCGGTGCGGCGTTCGCCGGCGAGGCGCTCGAGCCGCAGCGCGATGCGGCTGCGGCACGGCTCGTAGTACGCATGGGTGCGCTCGTCGAGCGCGCAGACGAGCTCGGAGGCCGCGAGCACGTCGCCGAAGTCGCGGTCGCATTCGAGCGCGGCCAGGATCTTCTCGTCGAAGCGGCCGATCGCGGCGGTCTCGAAGACGCGGTCGCGCTCCTCTTCGGAGAGACGCCGGAACGCGGCGTCGACCAAGCCGTCGTAGACGTCCTCGCGGGTGAGCGGCGCGTCGATCCGCCCGGTCGCGAGCGCGACGGAGAGCCCGAGCGGCCAGCCGGCGGTGCGCTCGAACAGCGAGCGCGCCTCGGCTTCGCTCAGCCCGATCCCCGCGCGGGCGAAGGCGGCGTGGATCTCGTCCGGCTGCACGCGCAGCTCGTCGGACTCGACTGGGAGATCGCACAGTCCCGAGGCCATCCAGCCGGGGACGGGGAGCGCGGCGGGGTCGCGCAGCGCGACGATCCAGCGCACCCGCGGGACCGTCGACTCGATCAGCGCGCGGAGGAACTCGACGCAGCGCGGCTCGCCGGCGAGGTGGTGCAGCTCGTCGAGCACGACCGTCGCCGAGACGTTGGTGAGGTGCTCGCGCGCCCAACCGAGCGCGGCGGCCTCGCCGTCGGCCTGCTCGAGTTTCGCGGCGGCCGGCCCGACCGAGCGCGGCATCGCCGGGCTGACCGGGCTGAACGCCGCGGCAAGTCCCCTCAGGAGCTCGCCGGGCGCGGCGTGGTCGGGATCGGCGGCGAACCGCAGGTGGGCGATCCCGCGGAGCGCGAGATGATCGCGGATCAGGGTGCTCTTGCCGAGCCCCTCCTCCGCGACGACCAGCGTGATCGGTGCGCGCAGCGCGGCGTCGAGGCGCGCGCGGAGGCGGTCGCGCGGAAACGTCCGCGTCCTCGCCTCCGCCACGCTGCGCCGGTGCACGGTCCGGATCAGAACCCGGCGAGCCCGTTCGGGCTGCCCGGGGCTCCCGCGACCGGGTTCAAGCCGCCGAGGTTCGCGTAGAGGGACGGCGCGCCGACGGTGCCCGCGCCGTAGTCGTTCGCGGCGCCGTAGAGCCCGGCGACGAACGGTGCGCCGACGCTGGTCCCGCCGAAGGCGACCCAGCCCTTCTCGGACGAGCTGTAGACCGCGACGCCGACCGACGAGTCCGCTAGGAACGAGACGTCGGGGATCGCCCGGGCCGCGCAGCCGCCCGAGACGGTCTGCCACGTGGGGGAAGCGACCATCGCGCTGCAGCCGTTGCCGGAGCCGGACCAGACCGATTCGTCCCAGCCGCGCGGGTTCGCGGCGTCGGGGGCGAGGCTCGTCCCGCCGACCGCCGTCACGTAGGGCGACGAGGCAGGGAACTGCACCTGGCCGGTACCGAGGTCGCCGGCGCTCGCGGTGATCGCGATCCCGGGGTGGTTGAACGCGGCCTGCGCGTCGGAGTCGATGTTCGGGATGTTGCCGCCGCCCTCGGGGACGCCCCAGCTGTTGCTGATCGCGACCGGGCCGTACGAGGCCGCGGTGTTGACGGCATCGGCGAGGCTGTCGAGATCCTGGCCGAGCGCTTCGACCAGCAGGATCCGGCAGTTCGGGCACGAGGCGCTCACCATCGCGAGGTCGAGGGCGATCTCGTCGGCCCAGGAGACGGCGTCGGTGCTGTTTTTCGGGGGCTGCGGCGCCGGCGGGGGCGCGCCCGGAGTCGGCTTCATCTGGACCTTGGTGAAGCACGCCGTTCCGGCCGGACCGCCGTTGCAGACCG
>DATHLL010000067.1:0-6426 GCA_035488195.1 Candidatus Elarobacter sp.
ATAGCGCTCGCCGTGCAGGCCGCGGACGGTGACGCGCTGCAACTCGCCCGCGTCGACCAGCTCGGCGACGCGCGCGCGCGCACCGGCCACGTCGAGGCGGAAATAGTCGCGCAGGTCGCGCTCGGAAGCGATGCCGGTCGCGCGCGCCGCGATGCGGACCAGCTCGCGCTGCGCGTCCTCCTCGCTCGGTGCGGGCAGCTCGAGGATCGCGCGCGGCAGCACGCGCTCGGGCAGATCGTAGACGCGTTCGAAGCCTTTGCGGTACGCGGTCGTGATCTCGCCGCACCAGAATAGCGCCTCGAGGCCGATCTTCACCTCGCTCCAGCCCCACCACGAGCCCTTGCCGCGCGCGCCCTCGAACCCGCCCGCGGAGATCGGCCCGCGCTCCGCGACCGCCGCGCGTAGCCGCTTCAGCGTCTCGGGCGCGTCTCGAATCATGCGCGAGATGTGGCCCCACGTGTCGAGGCCGCGCTTCGCGCGCTCCATCCGCCAGCGCAGCAGCGGATACAGCTCGACCGGCAGCAGCGACGCCTCGTGGCCCCAGTACTCGAACAGCATGCGGTCGCGCCCGTACGCCGCGCGCTCGAGCACCCCGGTGTCGTACGGGCCGAGCCGCGAGAACGCAGGGAGATAATGCGAGCGGACGAGGACGTTGACGCTGTCGATCTGGATCAGCCCGACGCGCCCGAACACGCGCCGCAGCAGCCGCCGGTCGACCGCGCCGCGCGGCGCCGGATCGGCGAAGCCCTGCGCGGCAAGCGCGATCCGGCGCGCCTCCGCGAGCGAGAGATCGGCGGACACGCGGTGCGAGCTACGTGAGGATGACGAGCGCCACGAACGTCCGCGACGGCGTCACTTGAAGCTGCGGAAGAAGTGCGTCGCGCGCTTCACCGTACCGGGGCGCGGGCCGCGGTCGGCGCGCTTCTGCGCGACGACGTGGTACGCTTGCAGCGAATCCTCGTGGAACGCGTAGCTCCCGGTCCACAGGTACATCCGCCAGATGCGGAACGTCTCCTCGCCCCACTTCGCGACGATCTCGTCGCGGTGCGCCTCGAAGCGCTCGGCCCAGTGCCGCATCGTCAGCATGTAGTCGTGCGTCTCGTTCTTCGTCTCGACGATGTCGAGCCCGTGGAACAGCAGCTCCTCGATCAGGTCTTGGAGGCACAGGAACGAGTGCGCGCCGGGCCAGATGTAGCGGCGGGTGAAGTCCGACGCGTCGTACTTCTGGATCGCCGCCGACGCGTCGAGGTACAGCCGCCCGTTCGGCTTGAGGACGTCGTAGAGCCGCGAGGCGAAGCGCTTGTAGTACGGGATGTGCTCGATCACCCCGTAGATCACCACGCCGTCGTACGGCTCCGCCGGTCGGTGGACCAGGAAGTCCTCGAGCTTCACCGCGCAGTTGTCGAGCCCGAGCCGCTTCTCGAGCGCGGTGATGAACGCGAACGAGTCGTCGGCGATCGTCAGCGAGGTGACGCCGACGCCGCGCGGGCCGCAGTACTCCTGCACGCCGCCCCAGCCGCCGCCGATGTCGAGGATCCGCATCCCCGGCTTGAGCTGCAGCCCGTTCCACATCGACTCCAGCTTGTGCTCCGCCGCCTCTTCGAGCGTCTCGTCGTCGCGGTGAAAGATACACTGCGAGTAGAAGCGGTACTTCTCGTCCATGAACGAGAGGTAGAAGTCGTCGCCGAGCTGGTAGTGCTTCGCGATCGCCGCTTTGTTGATCCGCGTCGCGGGGACGAAGAGGCTCTGCAGCAGCGTCGCGAAGCGCAGCCAGTTCGTCGTGTTGGCCTGGAGCAGCGTGCGGACTTCCTGCATCGCCCAGAAGTCGCCCTCGATGTCGAAGTCGCCGCGGATGTACGCCTCGCCGAGCGCGATCTCGCTCATCGCGCCCATCAGCACGCGGTCGTTCTTGAACGTGACGGTGAACTGCGGCGGGGCGTTCCCGAACCGCATCACCTCGCCCGAGGCGAGCCGGATCTCGCACGAGATCCCGCTCCGCGCGGTGGCGCGCTCGACGACCTCGCCGAGCTTGCGCGCGGCCAGCGAGCGCGGCCGCGGCGGAGCCGGCTGAGCCGGCGGCGGCGTGGCCGGCGCGGGCTGCGGCGAAGCGGTCGCGGGGTCGGTGGTCTGCATGGGCGGGGGTTGCGCGCCGACGGACGGCCGTGCCTGCCGAGCCGGGAAGCGAGGGAGCGATCCCGAGCGGCCGGGTACACCGAACGCATGCGAACATTCAAGGCGCTCACGGCCGCGGCGGTGCTCGCGATGGTGGCGGGGAGCCCCGTCCTGGCACAGCAGCCGCGCAGCGATCAAGGGACCGACGCCAACGGCCCGATCACGATCCTGAAGAACATGCAGCCGGAACCGGACGGCGTCGTCGTGCGGATCAACGGCGCGGAGATCGAGCATCTGCGCGCCGCCGACTACGCCGACATCACCGGCGACGTCCACCCCGGTCAGAACACGCTCACCGTGACCTGGAGCGGTCCGCTCCAGAAGCTGAACTTCAAGATCGCCTACGCGCCGACGCGCAACAACTTCAAGAACGTCCTCGTCGTCCAGAGCAACGCCTCGAGCGACTCGTCGCTCCAGCGCGGCGGCGCCAAGGCGATGACGTTCACGATCCCCGGCTGAACGCGGAGACGCGCGCGCGGCGCTCAGCCGCCCGCGCGCTTCACGCGGCGGCCGCGCTCCTCGAAGTACGCGACGAGCTTGTCGCGGTGATCGCCCTGCAGCTCCAGCACGCCGTTCTTCGCGGTGCCGCCGGTGCCGCAGAGGCGCTTGAGGTCTTTGCCGAGCGCGTCGAGCTCGGCGGCGGCGAGCCCGTGGACGACCGTGACCGTGCTGGCGCGGCGCTTCTCGCGGGCGACCCGGACGACGCCGTCGTTCGGCATCGCGCGCATGGTCGGCTGGGTCTTGCGCGGCGCGCCGCGGCCCGGCGCGGGGAGCGGCAGGGTGCCGTCGGTGGAGTAGACGAGGACCCGGTCCTCGCGCACGCGCTCGTCCTTCACCCTGCTTGCAACCTCGCCGCCATGCGCGCGGGTTCGGCGTGAGGTGACGGTGGTTCTGCCTGCCGCGCCCGCCGGCGTGGTCGAGGAGATCGCGGCGTTCGGCCGCTTCGCCGCCGCGCGCGGCTGGGTCCCGGCGACGTCGGGGAACTTCTCGCGCCGCGTCGACGCGGGCCACGCCGCCGTGACGCGCAGCGGGATCGACAAGGGCGCGATCGGGCCGGGCGACGTCGCGGTGATCGCCATCGGCGAAGCGGTCCCGGCCGGGATGTCGGCCGAGACGCCGCTGCACCTCGCGCGCTACCGCACCGACCCCGCGATCGGCGCGATCTTCCACGTGCACACGGTCGCCTCGACCGTCCTCTCGCGGCTCGACCAAGACGCCGGCGCGGTGCGGACCGACGGGTTCGAGATGCACAAGGCGATCGGGCTGCGCACGCACGAGAGCGTCGTCGACATCCCGGTGTTCGCGAACGATCAGGACACCGAGCGGCTCGCGGCGGCGGTCGAAGCGCGGCTCGGCCGCGACGCCGCCGTGCCCGGCTTCCTGCTCGCCGGCCACGGGCTGTACGCATGGGGCGCGACGGCAGCCGATGCGCGCCGCCACGTCGAAGGGCTGGAGTTCTTGCTGGCCTGTCACCTCGAAGAACGGAGACTGCGATGAACACGATGCTGACCTCGACGCTGCGCGTCTTCGACGAGAACGACGGCACGAAGCCCGTCGTCGACACGACCGACCGCGCCGAGATCGCGCGGCTGCTCGGCGAGCGCGGGATCGTCTTCGAGCAGTGGGAGGCGAACGCGCCGCTCAGCGCCGAGTCCGGCCAGGACGAGATCCTCGCGGCGTACGCCGACGACGTCGACCGGTTGAAGAAGACGTACGGCTACACGACGGTCGACGTGATCCGCGTCGGGCCGAGCACGCCGAACGTCCCCGAGCTGCGGCAGAAGTTTCTGAACGAGCACACGCACACCGAGGACGAGGTTCGGTTCTTCGTCGAGGGCAGCGCGTCGTTCTACCTGCGCACCGGCGGCAAGGTGTACCAGGCGATCTGCACGCGCGGCGACCTGATCGGCGTCCCGGCGAACACGACGCACTGGTTCGACATGGGGCCGGCGCCGGAGTTCGCCGCTATCCGGATGTTCGTCGACCCCTCGGGCTGGGTCGCGAACTTCACCGGCGACGAGATCGCCTCGCGGTTCCCCAAGTACGAGTGACCTGATCCGGCTCGCCGCGCGCGCGGTGCTGCTCGACGTCGAAGGGACGACGAGCACGATCGCGTTCGTCCACACCGTGCTCTTCCCGTACGCCGACGCGCACCTCGACGCGTACGTCGCCGCACACCGCGACGAACCGGAGGTCGCGGACGCGATGCGCGACGCGGCGCGGCTCGCCGGCCTTCCCGCGGCCGCCGCCGACGCCGAGGTACTGTCGCATCTGCACGCGTGGATCGCGGAAGACCGCAAGGCGACGCCGCTCAAGACGCTGCAAGGGCTGATCTGGGCGGAAGGCTACGCGCGCACGGGGCTGCGCGGGCACGTCTATCCCGACGCCGCGGCCGGCCTGCGCCGCTGGCGCGACGCGGGACTGCGGCTGTACGTCTACTCGTCGGGCTCGATCGAGGCGCAGCGCGTGCTCTTCGCGCACAGCGACCAGGGCGATCTCTCGCCGCTGTTCAGCGGCAACTTCGACACGACGACCGGCCCGAAACGCGAGTCGCGCTCCTACGCCGTGATCGCCGCGGCGATTGGCGAATCACCGCGCGAGATCGTCTTCTTGAGCGACGTCGACGCGGAGCTCGACGCCGCCCGCGAGGCTGGGATGGAGACGATCCGCCTGCTGCGCCCCGCCGACACGCCGCCCGGCGCGACGACGACCCACCCGAGCGCCGTCAGCTTCGACGAGATCGAGGTTACGCGGCGCTGACGGTCCGTTGTCACCCTGAGCTTGTCGAAGGGTCCGCGACCATCGCGCCCTCAGCGCCGCTCCTTCCGCACCGCGCTGAACGCCATCACGATCGAGATCATCAGATACCCGACGCCGGAGATCGCGACTGCCTCGCGAACGCCGAGATGATCGGCGATCCATCCGCCTGCGATCGCCCCCGGCAGCGTCCCCGCCAGCGCGAGCAGCCGCACCACGCCGAACACCTTCCCGACCGCGTCTTCCGGCAGCACGCGCATGCGCCACGCGATGATCGTCGTGAAGTAATAGCCGCCGGCGACGCTCGCCAGGGCGAAGGCGATCACCGCGAGCGGCAATGCGTGCACCCACGGCGGCACGAGCCACAGCACGGCGTCGAAGAGGTTCGCGACGATCAGCGCGCGCCCGACCGGCCAGTGCGTCTTTCCGGCAACGAAGGATCCGATCGCCGCGCCCGCCGCGAACCCGCCGAACGCGATACCGACCGCGGCGTCGCTCGCCGTGAACGCGCGTTTGAAGAACGGGATCAGCACGACGAATCCCACGGATCCGATCGCGTTGAACCCGAGGCTGCACAACGTCGTGATCCGCATCGAGCGGTCGGCCATGAGCAGCCGCCAGCCGTCGCCGACGTCGGCGGCGATCTCGCGCGGCTTCGGGATGCGGCCCGGCGCGTCGGGGCCGAACGTCGACACCGACGCGATCGCCGCTTGCGACCACAGGTACGTGAACGCGTTGATCGCGAGCGCGGGGAGCGGCCCGACGACGCCCATCAGCGCGCCGCCGAGCGGCGGCGCGACCAGGTTCACCGTCTGCTCGGTGGCGTGCAGGGTGGCGACGCCGCCGCGCGCGCCGTCCGTCCCGAGCAGGTATCTGATGCTCGGCGTCTGCGAGGCGACGAACAGCGCGCCGCCGACGGAGAGGATCATCACGGCGGCGTACACGATCCCGATCGTCAGCCGGCCCGTCGCGAGGAGCGCGCACAGCGCGGTCATCACGGCGCACCGCAGCGCGTCGCACGCGAGCATCGTGCGCCGCCGGTCGACGCGGTCCGCGAGCGAGCCGCCGATCAGGCTGACGAACGCGAACGGCAGCAGCTCCAGACCCCACGTCAGCCCGACCGCCGTGGCGGAGCCCGTGAGGCGGAAGACGAGCAGCGGGATCGCGATGCGGAACAGCCCGTCGCCGAGGTAGCTGAGCGCTTGACCGGCGTAAAAACGGGTGAACGCAGAAGAGCGGAAAGCGCTCGCGGGGCGAGCGGTCGCGGTGGCCATGAACGGATTCCCTGAACGTGCGGAAGTGGTGAAGAGGTCTGCACGATCCGCGCCGGCGAGCGGCGCGGGGGGAATCTACGAAGACATGGCCTCGCTCGGTTTGGCCTCCCGACGGCCGAAATCCTCCCGCTCGCGGCGGGAACTCTCCCCGCGGCCGCGAACCGTGGCGAGTCGGTCCCGGATAGCTCAGCCGGTAGAGCAGCTGACTGTTAATCAGCGGGTC
>DATHLL010000068.1:0-14766 GCA_035488195.1 Candidatus Elarobacter sp.
TAGTAGATGAACTCGGTCTCCGGCGCGATCTGCCGGATCTTCGCGATCGTCGCCGTCACCGTGCGGTGCGGGTAGATCCAGAAGTAGTCGGTCGTCATCAGACCGCCGGCGGTGTCCTCGTCGTACGCGACCAGCTCGCGCAAGTCTTCCGCGGTCTCCGCGTCCATCTCGCGGAGCAGCTCCTCCTGGCGCTCCGACGGGAGATCGCCGAGCAGGTCGGCCGCGTCGTCGGAGTCCATCTCCTCGATGATGTCGGCGGCGCGCTCGGTGCCGAGGTCGTCGATGATCGAGCGCTGCACCTCGGCGTCGAGGTGCTCGAGCGCGTCGGCCGCGCGCTCGTCGTCGAGCGAGCCGACGACGCGCGCCGCGTCCTGCGCCGAGAGCTCGCCGATGATGTCGGCGAGCTCGGAGGGATGGAGCCGCGAGAGCCGGTTCTCGCTCACCGAGAGCCGGATCTGCGAGGGGCTCAGGTCGTGCAGCGGCGCGACGTTGTCCCACGCGATCAGCGAGCGCGGGATCCTCTCGACCAGCCCGGGGACGATCCGCGCCGCGCCCAGCCGCCGGACGAGCCCGCCGACGCCGACGTCGGCCGCGACGACGCGCAGCGCGCCGCCGGTCCGCGCGACCTCGATGTCGTTGATCCGCACGACCTTGCGGCCGTCGACGTCGACGATCTGCTTGTCGAAGAGGTCCTCGACCAGGTACAGCGCCTCGTCGTCCGGCGGGCGGACGATCTTCGGCGGCGCGCTCAGCACGACGCCGCTCGTGTCGAGCGAGAGGATCTCCGAGGTCGGCGCGGCCAGCTCGCCGTGGCGCGTCTTCACGATCACCGCGTCGATCCGCGGAAACGTGTCCTCGGGATGCTCGACGACGAAGTCGGCGATCTTCCCGACCGTCTCGCGCGTCCCGGCGCGCTCGACCGCCGCGGGGCGGCCGATCAAGTCGGAGACGAAGCCTTCGTGGAACGCCGCCGGCGCGGCCATGGTCACCCCCCAACGTGGAGCTTCAGCACCACACGCCACGACCCCGCGGCCCGGTCGTCCGGGCTCGTTGGAGGATCAGCCGCGTTGAGCGCCGCCTTGATTCGGCGGAGCCTGGTCAACCACGTCGGGGTCTCTCGACCTTTCCGGGCAGCGGCGTACCTGCGTGTGGACGCCTCACCTAACGAGGAAATCCATTCCAAGTGTACGCCGCGGCGTCAAGGGAACGCTCCGGCGCGAACGTGAACGCAGCGCCCATGCCGATCCGCCTCGCCGCGAGCCTGGCCGCCGCGGCGTTGCTGTGCGCGTGCTCCGGCCAGAAGAGCGCCTCCGAGAACGCGGCCGCGCCGTCACCCACACCGACCGCGTCGCCGTCCGCCGCGACGGCCGCCGCGCCGGCGCCGAGCGGCCCCGCGAACGCGCCGGTCTCGCGCGCCGGGAAGCCGGGCGGGATCCCGCTCGACGCGGCGCAGCGCCGCGACCTGCAGGCGGCCGCGGCGAAGGAGCCGCCGGCGGTGCGGGCCCGGCTGCGCTACGCGCTGGCCGCCGGCGACGACGGGAAGACGCACCTGGTCGTCTACGACGGCGAAGGGCTCCCGGTCGACGGCCGCGACCCGCGGAAGCCCCACCAGTACATCGTCTTCCGGGTCCTCAACTCGCCGCGCGGCGAGCACTACGACCCGCAGCAGAACGCGCTGATCGCCCCGCTCCCCACCCCGGACGTCCACGCGACCTCCGAGAGCCTCGTCCGTTAGGACGTACGGATCGGGCGAAGCCCGAACGCGACGGGTCCGGCCTCAGCCGGACCCACTACCGGGTCGTAGGCGGGGTCGTCGGGACTGCCGTCGGGGTCGGCGTCGGCGACGCGCCGCCGCGGACGACCGGGACGGTCGTCCGCGCACTCTTGTCGTCGCTGAGGTAGACGAACCCGGACGGGTTCGCGCCGCCGAACACGGTCGCGTTCAGCTCGGGGCCGGCCGACGTCACCGACGCGGTGCCGAGATTCGGGCTGAACCCGAACCCGCTCGCCGAGCGCGTCGCGGCGATCGGGCGGCCGAGGCAGTCGAAGGCGCCGAGCCGCGCCGAGCCGTTCGGCGGGATCGCGAGCGTCCCCGGGACCGGCTGGATCTCGTTGATCGCGTACGGCACGACCAGGACGTCGGCCGGCCAGCTCCAGGTGAAGAAGACGAGCCAGCCGCGCGAGGCGGCGGTCGTGAGCGCCGGCGAGATCTGCACGTTCGCCGAGGTCGCGGTCCCCGTGAACCCGCTCTGGAAGTTCACGTTCCACCAGCGGGTCGCGAAGCCGACGATCGGCGCCGGCTTCGTCCCGGCGTACGTCAGCGCGAACGAGTACAGCGAGAGCCCGAAGAGCGGCGTCGCCGGCTGCGCCAGATCGCCCGGGTACTGGGTGAAGTTCGCGCAGAAGTTCAGCGCCGGAGGCTGTCCGCCCGGGGTCCCGGTGCGGGTCGGCACGCCGTTGGTCCAGAGCCACACGCCGCAGTCGGTCGCGAACGTCCCGCCGGCGCACGGGACCAGCTTCGGCAGCACCAGCGTCCCCCAGTCGCCGTCGTCCGCGTCGTTGTCGCCGTCGTGGCCCTGCGGCGCGCGCACCCCCGAGGTCGGGACGTTCGCGAGGATCACGCGCCCGGCGGGCGAGTCTTGCGGCGCGAGGCCGGCCGGCTGCGGCGGTTTGGGCGGCGTCCACGGCGGGGCGGTGTTGGCCGGCGAGCCGCCGGAGCACCCTGCGGCGAGGAGCAGCGCGAAACCCAGGGCGATCGAACGGCCGAACGTCATGACTCGGGGCAACCCTCCACGGACGGGAATGCACACCCTCGTCCGGGTCTTCGGCAAGCGGCGGCCGGCCCGTTCCCGGGCGGCGGTCAATTTTGCGTTAACGCGTCAACGCGCGACGATCGAGTCGGCGACGAGCGTCGCGATGCTCTTCGAGAGCTTGTTGGCGTCGGCGACGAGCCGGGTCTGGAACTGGCTCTGGATCTGGTCGCGGGTCAAGGTCGTCACCGCGGAGCCGACGTCGAGGTCGCGGATCGCGCTCTCGGCGGCTTGCGTGTTCACGCTCGCGACGTTCCCGCTGTTCGCCGCCTCCTGCAGCGAGACGGTCTGCGCGCCCACCTGCGCGCGCACGCCGCCGAGCGTCGTGATCGCGTAGTCGATGCGGTACTCGGCCGCCTCGTTCTGCAGGTCGTTGCCGAGGATCACCTCGTTCACGCCGAGGTTCGTCGAGCTCAGCCCCGGGATGTCGACCGAGAGCACCGAGCCTTCGGCGTCGCCGGTGTTGATCTGAAGCGCCGAGCCCGCGGCCTTGAACTGCGCGGGGAGCGAGATGATCAGCGCCTCTTTCCCGACGTCGCCCGGCGTGAGCGTCCCGATGTTGAACGCCAGCACCTGCGGTCCCGTGCCGTTCTGCGAGTTCTGCAGGAAGGTCGGCTGGCCGGGCGCGGGCGGGAGCAGGATGCTCGGGAAGTTCGACCCGTTCGGGACTTGCAGCCCTGAGACGGTCTGATCGGCGCCGAACGACGATTCCTGGCTCCCGATCGTCACGGTGATGTTGAGGTTGTCCGTGACCGGGTCGTACGAGTCGACGCTGAGCAGGTTCACGAACTGCGGCGCGTTGGCCGGGATGTACGGCGAGTTCGGATCGACGGTGGTGTCGATCAGCGTCCCGCCGCCGGCGAGCGCCGGATTGATCATGATCGCGCGCGAGGACTGCGCGATCGCGCTCGACGCGCTGCCGTCGAGCAGCGCGCGGCCGTTGAACGAGGTGTTCTCGGCGATGCGGTCGATCTCGAGCCGGAGCTGGTCGAGCTCGGACTGCAGGTCGCTGCGGTCGCCGGCGCTGAGCAGGTCGCTGCGCGCCTCGACGACGAGCGCGCGCATCCGCTGGAGGATCGAGCCGATCGAGCTCATCGCGCCTTCGGCTACGGTGAGCGCGTTGCCGGCGTTTTGGATCTCCTGGACGCCTTGGTCCAAGCCCTGGACGCGCGTCGCGAGCGACTGCGAGATCGCCAGGCCGCTGGGGTCGTCCGCCGCCGAATTGACGCGCAAACCCGACGCGAGCCGTTTGGTGTCGGTCGCGAGGTCTCGCTGCGTCTTCAGGCTCGCGCTGATGGCGAGCCCGCTCAGGCTTGAAACGTCCATGCCGGTGGTGCCGTCTTCCCTCCATGGAAGCTGCCCGTCCCTGGGCGGTCGGGGATACCCGCAACCCCTTCAAACCCTATCGGCAACGAGCCGTCGGCGGCTTAACGATCCGGCGCTTTTACGGAAACTGAACCGGCGCGCTACAGGCGTCCCGCGGCGTGGCCGATGGTACGGGTGTGCGTCCCGTTCTGCGCCGCGCGCTCGCGGCCGCGGGCGCCGCATGTCTGACCGCATCGGCGTTCTGCCTCGCGTCGGATACGGCGCTCCGCGCGGCTCCGCTCCTCGCCGTCAACCTTCGTCTTCCGTTCGCCGCGCCGCGGCTCGGGCTGGACGCGCCGGCGGCCTCGCCGTCCCCGGCGGCCTCGGCCGTCCCGGTCGCGGTCGCGGCGCCGGCCTCGCCGCGCCCGCGGCGCCCGTGGCTCGGCCGCGGGCCGATCGTGCTCAAAGGAGACGGGACGTACCAGCTCGGCCTGAACCGCAGCAGCCGCAACGGCGTCGGGCTCGCCGAGGACAACTACTCGAGCGCGCTCTCGATGGTCGTCGAGCGGCGCACCGAGCAGAGCGCGGTCTCGGTCTCGAGCGCGTTCGGGTACGGCGGCGGCGCGTTCAACGCCGGCTCGCTGATCGTCGGCTACCGGACGCCGAAGTACGCGCTGAGCTACGGCCAGGTGACCGGGCCCAGCGACAGCCAGCTCCAGATCGGCGGCTTCGCGCGCGGGGTCGGGCTGGCGCTCCCGATGCGGGCCGGCGAGCTCTCGTTCATCACCGCCACGGCGACCGAGCCGGACCAGGAGACCTACCGCGTCTACGGCGTCCGCCGCGCCTGGAACGGCCTCGGCGGCTTCCTCTCGGCGGCGCAGTACTTCGCCGGCTCCGAGAGCGGCGGCGGCCGCCAGGCGATCACGGACATCGGCTACCACCGCTACGGCGCGAAGCTCTCGACCGACACCGAGGTCGCCGTGACCTCGAACCACGGGGTCAACGGGGTCGCCGACGGGGCGCAGCTCGCGACCGCGTTCCACGCCGACCTGCAAGGGAAGACGACGGGCGCGACGATCGGACTGCGCTACGATCCCGCCGGGTTCCAGACGCTGACCGGGGCGCTCGACGCCGGGTTCAGCGGCGACCTCACGCTGCGGCGCCACTCCGAGCGGTTCGGCGACCTCGACGTCGACTTCGGCCACACCGACACGCGGCTGCTCGGCGGCAGCCTCGAGCACGACAACCGCGTCACGCTCTCCGGCGGGCGGACCTGGACCGGCTTCGGGATCCAGTACGTCGGCGGGCTCGAAGGGCAGCACGGCGACGGCGGCGCGACGCTGCAGCGGACCGGCGCGCTGACGCTGACCGAGACGGTCAAGGGCGTCTCGCTGTTCGAGACCTACCAGGCCTCCTCGGTCGGCAGCATCGCGGGGAACGCCGGACAGCGCCAGCTCGCGATCGGCGCCAGCCGGCCGCTGCTGGGCGGCCTCGCCGCGTACCAGTTCGCGCAGAGCTCGCAGAGCGCCGACGCGAGCGCCGGCGCCGGGATCTCGCAGTCGCTCTCGTACCGGCGCTCGATCGGCAAGAAGCTCGACGCGCAGGTCACCCAGACCCTGCAGAGCACCTCGAACAACGGGATCCGCTCGAGCATCGCGGACACCGCCGTCTCGCTCGTCCGCCGGCTCTCGAACGTCGTCGCGATCCAGGTCGGCGCCGACGCCTTCCGGCAGAGCGGGCTCGGCGGCGGGAGCGGGACCGGATTCCACGCCTCGCTGGTCGGCCCGTTCGGCTTCGGCCAGCCCGCGCAGAGCACCGGCCGCGGGAACCCGAACCTCCCCGCCGTCATCCGCGGCATCGTCACCTACTCGAGCAGCGCGACGCCGTTCGCCTACAACGCCCCGACGCTGCACGGCTACAACAACGCGCTCGTCATCCTGGACGGGCGGATCACGCAGCGGACCGACGCCTCCGGCGAGTTCGAGTTCCGCTTCGTCCCGCCGGGCGCGCACACGATCCGGATCGACCCGGCCACGATCCAGGCCGGGCTGATCAGCGACCGCGAGTACCAGAACGTCTCGGTGCAGGGCGGCCAGACGACCTCGATCCAGTTCAGCGTCGGCAACTTCGCCGGCGTGGCGGGGCAGGTCGTCGCGAGCGACGCGAACGGGAAGAAGCGCGGCCTCGGCGGGGTCGGGATCGCGGTCGACGGGATCCAGGCCGTCACGACGGCGCCGGACGGCCACTACTCGGTCGGCCGGCTGAGCCCGGGCGCGCACACGGTCGAGATCGTCGAGGCGACGCTGCCGACCAGCGTCGCGTTCGTCGCCGACAAGAAGAAGACGGTGACCGTCACGCCGGGGACCTCGACCCCGCTGAACTTCGTCGCGACGCCGCTCGGCTCGATCGCCGGCAACGTGGTCGCGCCGGCCGACGGCGGCTTCGGCCAGCTCACCGGCCTCAAGAACGTCTACGTCGTCGCCGAGCCCGGCGAGCACGCCGTCATCACCGACGACGACGGCGGCTTCCTGCTCGACAACATGCCGCCGGGGACGTACACGCTGACGGTCGACGCCGACACGATCCCCGATGGGCTCGGCGTGCTCTCCGGCCCGGACGGGCCGGTCGCGCTCGAGGGCGGCGCGGCGCTCTCGGGGATCATCTTCAAGCTCGGCGCCGCGGCGAAGAACGTCGTCTACACGTTCAACGACGGGAAGCGGCAGACGATCCAGGTCACCACCGACCCGGCGGTCGTCCCGCCCGGCGGGCTGCTGCGCGTCCAGGCGCGCAGCTCGGCGAAGGACGTCAAGACGCTGGTCGTCGAGAGCGACGTCTTCGGCGGTTTCCCGCTCCGCCTCGACCCGAAGCTCGGCGTCTGGACCGGCTCGGTCGTCGTCCCCTCGCTGGTGAAGGGCGACTACGCGCTGAGCGTCACCGCGCACCGCAAGGACGTGACCGACGCCTCGGCGCTGGTCCCGGTCGACCCGCGGATCCCGCTGTTCGCCTTCCGCCTCAGCCCGCGGAACCCCGAGGCCGGCCACACCGTCCGGGTGACGCTCAAGAGCGTCGCCCCGGTCGAGGAAGGCGACGCCGTGATCTTCGAGGACGGCTACAAGATCGTGCTGCCCAAGCCGACCGGACACGTCTTCGGGTTCGACATCCGGCTCTGGCACAAGGGGCTCCCGTACTCGGCCACCGTGGTGACCAAGCGAGGGCAGACCTACCCGCTAAGTCTGCGTTAAGCGGGCCGCTTTCCGCGCGCGGGTCCTAAGGACCTAAGGCCTAACCGACGATCAACCAGGAGGGGGGCGTGCTCGCCTCTTCTCTCAGCGTCCCTTACTCGAAAGGATTCGAACGTGAAAAGAGCAGTCGCTGCTCTCGTCATGCTGGGGATCGCGACCGCCACCGCAGCGCCCAGCATGGCTGCCACGACGGTCTACGGTTCCGCGCAGCTCAAGTACACCGTGAACGCGACGGCGTCGATCTCGATCGCCGTGAACTACGACGCGAACGGCGCGATCCAGCCGGCCGTCGCGTCGACCATCCTCGCCTCGACCGCCGGCAACTGCGCCGCGGGCGTCGCGGAAGCGTCGAACGCGACGCTGACCTTCGGCGGCATCACCCCGCCCGCCGCGGCAGGCAACTACACGACCTGCTACTACAAGAACGCCATGTCGATCGGCGTGAACTCGAACGACTCGGCCGGCGTGAACGTCGTCGAGTACGTCGACCAGATCCAGGCCGGCACCGCGATCTGCGCGTACCGCCTCGACGCGACGCCGAAAGCCAAGCCCACCCAGTCCGGCGCGACGGCGATCACGGGGCAGAACACCTGCGCCGCGCCGACCGGCGGTGCGGCCGGGACGGCGCTCAGCGCGCTCGGCGCGGTGACCGCGGGCGCGGGCTATGGTGCCCAGGGCAACCCGGGTGCTCCGGCGACGGTCGTCGTCGCGGGGACGCCGACCTCGACGGTCTACACCTCGGGCGGCTACTCGCTGTACAACCCCGCGTCGGCTCCGCCGGCCGGCTGGAACTTCATGGGTGAGGACGTGAGCCTCAGCGTGAGCCCGGCCGCCTCGTCCGGCGCGCAGACCAGCGTGATCACGGTCGCGCTGATCCCGAGCTGACGGCGAGCGCAGTACTGCCTCAACCCGCCGTACGGAAACGCCGAGAATACAAGGGATGCGTCCCTCGCGACTTCTCACCGTTCTCGCGGTCGCCGGAGCCTTCGGGCTCGCGCTGACCGTCCCGTCCTCGGCGGACATCTCGGTCGACGTCTCCCCCGCGAAGTACGAGTTGCAGACGCAGCCCGGCAAGCAGGAGACGTTCCCGATCACGGTTCGAAACACGAGCGGCGCCGCGGTGCACATCGTGGCGTCGCTCTCGGACTACGTGGTCGGGCCGAGCGGCAACTACGCGTTCGCGCCGCCGGGCAAGACGCCGTACTCGCTGGCCAAGGACGTCACGATCAACCCGCGCGAGTTCGACCTCGAGCCGGGAGCGTTCACCCAGGTGCGCTTCTCGGTCGACGTTCCTTCGAGCGCGACCGGCGAGTACAGCAATCTGGTGTTCTTCACGACGCGTCCGACCCGCCACGGCGGCGGGCTCTCGATCGTGGAGCGGATCGCCTCGAAGATCTACGTGATGATCCCCGAGACGACTCGGATCGGCGGTGAGATCAACGACGTGAAGACGCAGTCGCTCGGCGACGGTCAGCACTACTTGGTCGACTTCCGCAACACCGGCAACGCGCACGTCTACCTCAGCGGCCGCGTCGAGATCAAGCAGGGCGGGACGGTCGTCGACCGGGTCGCCTTCCCGCAAGGGATGCTGGTCGAGCGCTCCGGGAAACGGCTGATCGACGCGGTCGGCAAGAAGCTCGCGCCGGGCTCGTACTCCGTGGTCGCGCTCGTCGACTACGGCGGTCCGAACCTCGTCGCCGGCCAAGCGAACATCACCGTGCGCTGACGCGCACGCTTCACGCAGCAACGGAACGGATTCCGGAGAGTACATGTCACTTCTGAAGCGAACGCTGGCGTTTGTCGCCATCGTCGCCGCCGCCGTGCTCGGCGACGGCGGGTTCGCCGCTCTGGCGCAGTCGACGCAGTCGGCAGCGCGCACGACCGGCGGCCCTCGCACGACCACGACCGCCCCGACGCCGCCCCCGCTGCCGTACGGCGACCAGTCGCGCACGGCCCAGGGCGAGAAGCGTTCGCTCAGCACGGACCGGTCGATGGACGTCATGACGGCGTTCGCGCGCTTGCCGCAGTCGATGAAGATGGGCGACTCGAAGCTGACCCCGTACTCCGGCCCGCGCCCGCCGATCCCGAAGATGACCGACCTGCTGCACCACAAGGCGCGCTGGAAGCAGTCCGCGTCGGGCGGCACGATCGTGCTCACCGGCACGTCGAACACGCCGTACCTCGACGACCAGACGCTCGCGTACGGCTCGAACGTCTTCTGGCTCTGCCAGAACCTGACCGCGTCGACGACGTACCGCTACGTGCTCTTCCCGCCCGACGGCACGGCGTACCTCGTCTCGCCGAAAGACTACGTCAACGGCGGGAACAAGGCGACGTTCACGACCGACACGCAGGGCCGCTGCATGCAGACCGGCGGCGGCGGTTCGCAGGTGCCGTGGTACGCGCAGCTCTCGCTGCAGACGCCGCTCACCGCGAGCCCCGACCCGATCAACCAGCTCTTCGCCGGCTCGACGCGGACCGGGACGACCGACGTGCCGTACTCCGGCGTGTGGACGATCGCGGTGCAGAACACGGCGACCAGCCTCTACGAGGCGGTCGCGTACTCGGTCGTCCTCGGCACGCTGAACTTCAACACGTACTCCGATCCCGTGTTCAGCACCGCGGCGATCGACTTCACCTCCGGCTCGACGGTCTACGTCAAGGCCTCGGGGTTGAACCCCGCGCACTTCTACTCGTTCGGCTTCGTCAACACGTCGGGGAACGGGCTGCCGTGCGTCTTCGCGATCCCCGCCGGCGCGCAGAACTTCAACAACGCGACCTGCTTCACGGCGGGCGCGATCGGCGTGCTGCCGACCTCGCAGGCGTTCTCCGGCCAGTACACGACGCCGTCGAGCGGCGCGAACGCGGCCGGGACGCAGACGGTCCAGCTCTACGACGCGACCTCGAACGACCTGATCTCGACGCAGCAGATCTCGGTGAACCCGTCCTCGATCGTCTGGAACGCGCTGCTTCCCTTCAACGGGGCGACGAACGGAACGAACCTCAACGACACCTTCGCGACCGACGGCATCCTCGGCGCGCCGGGCGGTACCGGGCTCGTGCAGGAGCAGTCGGTCCAGGGACTCACGTACCAGGCGAGCGGCGTGATCAGCGGCCACGTCTACCGGATGACGATCAGCAACGGGAACGGGGTCGTGCTGAGCGGCTCGACGACCGACACGACGCCGGCGTTCGGCGCGCCGCAGGCGTTCGCGCTCCCGACGCAGTTCACCGCGGCCAGCACCTCGACCGGGGCGCAGAAGATCTTGTTCCCGATCAACACGGCGAACTTCACCTCGTTCGGCGCGACGCAGACGCCGTTCGCCCCGAACGTCTACACCGCGCAGATCTACGACGTCACGGCCGGGGCGGTCGTCGGCTCGAAGTCGTTCCACGTCGTCTCCTACGACGCAAACCTGCTGTGGACGAACCCGGCCGGCGCCTACGTCAACGCGGCCGCCGCCGGGCTTCCGACCAACGTCACCACGACGCTGCGGAACGACGCCGACACGCTCTACGGTACCTGGAACGCCGACGGCGTCAAGCAGATCACCATCAACAACGACTCGGGGAACAAGGTGAATCTCGGCCTGCAGGCCGGCGTCACGACGACGACCGACTCGCAGGGCCAGACCTGGAACCTCACCAACCCGAACGCCCAGACCGTGATCGCGACGCCCGCGGTGGCGGGACAGTTCCTGGCGCCCGGCTCGACGATCCCGATCCCGCTGACCGTCGCGACCGCGAGCGGGAACTGCACGACCGCCTGCGTGCTGCGGCCGCAGATCCTTCCCGTCCACGGCGTCGTCGCCAGCACCACCAACGCCACGATGTCGAACACGGCGGCGAACGGGCTGAACGTCTACGGGAACGGCGTCCTCGGCTCGAACACGCAGGCGTCGTACTCATGGTCGGTCGGCGCGTACAGCGTCCCGGCGACGCTCGGCACGCCGCGCTACAAGCAGATGATGTACCGCCTCGGGACCGACAACGCGGCGAGCGGCGGCTACTACACCGTGACGATCACCGTCACCAACAACGGCGCCCCGGCCGCGATGTCGGATCTCGAGTTCACGATGCCTTCGACGGTCGACCCGAACGTCATCACGCCGACGGTCGTCTCGGCGACCGTCAACGGCGCGAACCAGACGGCGAACTGGGGGACTCGGACGCTGGCCGGCGGCAACGGCGCCGTCTCCGACCCAACGCTCGGCCCGAACGCGTGGGCGCTCTACACGACGAACAACGGGGCGACGCTCCCGGTCGGCAAGGTCGCGACGTTCGTCATCAAGATGCCGATCATGCAGACGGCGTTTCCGTTCCAGCAGATCCCCGCGCTCGCGAACTACGACGCGACCTCGTACGCCGTCGGCGCGACGAACGTGCAGACGAACGCGATCGCCGGGACCCAGAACATCGACTCGACCGAGCTCGGCGTCTTCTCGCTGAACCCGGCGCTGATGTACACGAACATCACGCCCGCCGTCGTCCCCGCGCTGGCGAACTCGACCTTCCAGTTCGAGTTCGACAACGTGTCGTCGGGTCTGGACCCGAACCCCGACTACGTCAGCCAGATGCTGATCACCGTTCCGTCCGCGGGCGGCGTCTACCCGGCGATCACCTCGGTGACCGCGTCGAACGGCGCGACCTTCAATGCGAACGCGACCGGGACCGCGGGGCAGTGGCTCCTCGACCTGTGCGCGGTCAGCACCGTGCCGGTCGTCAACGGGCAGACCTCGACGCCGTGCGCCGCCGCGGTCGACGCCAACAGCCTCCCGCCGGGCGGCAAGCTGTTCGTCAACTTCAAGTACGCCAGCGCACCGGTCGTCGGCAACTACACCGTCAACTGGCTCGTCGTCGGCGCGAACGGTGGCGCGGTCGTCGGTCCGACGACCGGGACGCCGCTCACCATCGCGAACACCACGGCTCAGACCAGCTTCACCTACGCCGGCGGCTACACCGCGAGCCCGGTCTATCCGCCCGTCTCGCCGATCCAGAGCGTGACGTCTGGGAGCCAGCCGGTGATCGGCTCGTGGTCGAACTACACCGAAGGGAACGGCTACGTCTTCGAGCTCCACAACAACGGCTCGACGACGATCACCGACGTCAGCGTCGCGATCCCGTGGGCGAACACCTCGGGGCAGCTCTTCGACACCACCTACCCGTGGTCGGTCGACCAGACCTCGGTCTACGTCTACGGCGCGGGCGCGAGCGGCGCGAAGTGCAGCGGGAACGGGATCAACTCGCTCACCCAAGCGGTGAACGGATCCCCCGGGACCAGCGGGCTGCTGCGGCTCTCGGGCTGCAACCTCGCGGTCGGGCAGAACCTCGACATCTTCTTCTACGCGCGCAACCCGTACGACGTGAACTCGACGTTCCGCTTCGACGCCAGCGTCGCGACCGGGAACACGACCCCGCCCGATCCGCGCACGGCGGGCAACCCGAACACGCTCCCGATCTACAGCCTCTCGAACACCGTCCGCATCATCACCGACGCGCGCCTGGCGATCCAGATCCCGAACGGCGCGGGAGCGTACGCGCCGGCGCTGAACACCGCGGTCCCCGCGCTGAGCTGCCCGGGCTGCACGTACAACTCCGCCGGCGCGCTGCCGCTGATCAACCTCAACCAGATCACCGGCACCGCCAACTACGTCGACGCGCTCGCGGCGTCGGTCTACACCGACTCGCAGAACGGCTGGAACCTCTCGGTCTCGGCCGACGTGAACCCGTCGACCTCGAGCGGCCAGCTCAGCACCTGGCTGACGCCGGAGTCGGCCTCGCCGGGCGGGACGTACACGAAGTCGGTCACCGCGGCGACGCTCGTCCCGACCGCCTCGACGCTCGCGCTCTCGAACTGGACCGGGACGAATCCGGTCCCGAAGAAGCCGGTCGACAACATGATGGGCTACCGCGTCACCGTCAACCCGTTGTCCGTGAACAACAACGCGACGACGACCGTCACCCTCACCTACACGCTGATCGCGAATTGACGAGCCGAGACGTGAAGCGTTTTCTCTCCGCCGCCGCGGCGGCGCTCCTCCTGACGACGGCGGTCCCGCGGATCGCGCCGGCGGCGACGGCTCAGGGCTCGGCGCAGCTCAACTACAAAGTGCTGCCGAGCGTCAAGGCGCAAGTGACGCCGAACTACCTGAGCGGCTACGGCCCGCAAGGCGGCTTGGGGAGCGGCGTCACGCCGGCGGCCGGCCCGAACGCCTCGCTGCAAGGCGGGACGGTCGACTTCGGCAACGTGATGGTCGGCTACCAGTACCTCTACAAGTACGCGGCGCAGGTCGCGGTGCAGACGAACGACACCGCGGGCTTCGTCGTGTACGGCGAGGGCGCGACCGATCTGAACGGCAGCAACCCGGTCCCCGCGCCGTCGACGTACCCGATCTTCTCGACGCTGTACTGGCTGGTCTCGAGCGCGAGCAACTCGCCGTTCACGCCGGCGCACTCGTTCAACAAGACCGGCGGCAACCCGATCGCCGGCGGCGCGAACGGGATCGACTACTCCGGGAGCGGCGGCGTCCCGCCCGCGATGTCGGTGATCTGGACGAACCCGACCTCGGGGAGCCTCACGCAGGGCTACGACTACGAACTGCGGCTCTCGGGCGCGATGCCGCCCAGCCAGTTCAACGTCTACATCGTCTACACGGTGATCGGAAATTGAGACGCCACAACGTTCTCGGACTGCTCGCGCTGGCGGTCCTCGCCACGCTGACCGTCGTCTCGCAAGCCGACGCGCTGACCGGGCTCAAGACGTACAAGCTCGTCACGGTCGACGTCGTGGTCACGCCGAGCCCGGCTCCGGTCGGCCTGCTCGGGCCGGCGACGCCGTCCGCGCCGAACGCGTCGTATCCGAACCCGTTCGCGCGGCAGACGCAGGTCGCGTCGTCCGGCGCGGCGGCGTGGGACGTCGCGCCCGGCGACGCCGCGCTCCCGCTGCTGATCGCGCAGGTCAGCGCGCAGCCGACGCCGACCGTCCCGGTGCAGTTCGTCGCGAAGCCCGATCCGAACGCGCAGTACCTGCACGTGATCCCGCACGAGCCGCCGGCCGGGTTCGCCGCCGGGTACGGGACGACGGTCTACCCGTGCGCGTTCGAGGTCTACACCTACTACACGAACAGCTACAAGCTCCAGGACTGGGGCTACAACACCAGCAAGACGGGCGGCGCGAGCTCCGGGACGTTCCCCATCGAGAACTACCCGACGACCAGCTATCTCTCGTGGGCCGTCCCCGACTTCGCGCCGACGTTCACCGCGTACTGGAATCAAGGCCCGGGCGGTGAGACGACGTGGAGCGGCGCGGTGAAGCAGGCGCAGCAGCACTGCGTCGACCTGACGCTGACGGTGCCCAACGCGCAGCCGGCCGGAACGTTCACCGCCGCGATCGAGTACGCGCTCTACGT
>DATHLL010000069.1:0-3526 GCA_035488195.1 Candidatus Elarobacter sp.
GCGCGGATGCGGCGAGCGCGGCGGCGATCCCGGTGCCGACCCCGCCGACGAAGTTGCGGCGCGACGATGTGGTGCTCTCGGTGGCGTTCATCACCGCCTGCGTTCCCCGCCGCGCATGACTCGAAAGCATGGCGTCCGCTCGGCGGCTGCCCGGCCGCTAGGAGACGGCGCGCAGGCGCGGCGTCGCGCCGGGGTGGTTCGTCCGCCTGATCTCGGTCACGATCGCGCGTCCCGTCCAGCGGTGGAAGGCGACGGCGGGCGGTTCGACGCGGACCGCACACGGGATTCCGCCGGCGGCTTCCAGGACGAGCTGATGCGCGGTGCTCGGCACGCTGACCGCGCTCGCGCCGCCGACCAGCGTTTCGTGGAAGCGGTGGACGTGTCCGCAGACGATCCGCGCGACCTGCGGGTGGACCGCGACGATCCGCGCGAGCTCCGCGCGCCCGCGCAGCGCGTGCGCGTCGACGGGAGCCAACCCGATCTCGAACGGCGGGTGGTGCATCGCGATCAGGGTCGGCGTCGCGGGCGCGAGACTGAGCGTGCGGTCGAGCCACTCGAGCCGCGCGGCGTCGAGCTCGCCGCCCGGCGCGCGCGCGCGGCGCGTCGTGTCGAGCGCGACGAGCCGCACCGGTCGCGACTCGATCGCGTAGCAGAGCGGCCCCTTCGGCGGCAGGTACGCGTGGTCGGGGAACGCGTCCCGCAGCGCGTCCCGGTCGTCGTGGTTCCCGGGGATCAGAAAGACCGGCACGCGCAGCTCGCCGAGGATCTTGCGCAGGCGCTTGTACTCTTTCGCCTTGCCGCGGTCGACCAAGTCGCCGGTCGCGACGACGAACGACGGCCGCGGCGAGCTTTCGTTGATCGCCTCGACCGCGCGGCGCAGCTCGCGGCCGGTGTGGATCATGTGGTGCAGCAGGTCGCCTTTGCGGCGCACGTGCGTGTCGGTGATCTGCGCGATGAGCACCGAGCCAGCGTGCACCGTCTCGGTGCCACCAGGGTGGCGCATAAGCGTCCCTTAACCGGCGCGCGGGCGCGGTTCAGTAGTCCGCCGGACCCGGGTCGAGGCCGAGCTGGAAGAAGAACTGGATCCCGACGTGCAGCGTCGCGACCGGCTGGTACGACGGCGGCGTCTGCGCGAAGTCGAAGCAGTCCGAGAGATCGTCGGCGCGGACGTCGGTCGTCCCGAGCGACGGAATGCCCAGCGTCCGTTCGGTGAACTTCAGCAACGATCCGAACTCGTGCCGGACGTGCGAGACGTAGCCGTGCCGCGCCCATTTCGAGATCACGAGCAGAGGGACGCGCATCCCGAGCCCGTCACCGTCGAGCTGCGGCGGGTTGACGTGATCGAACCAGCCGCCGTGATCGTCCCAGGTCACCAGCAGCGCGGTGTCGTTCCAGTAGCGGGAGCTCGCGAGCTGGTTCGCCAGGATCGCGACGTAGTCGGGACCGAGGTTCGTCGTGTCCTGCGCGTGATCGGTCGCAACGACCGGTGGATTCACCCACGAGACGTCGGGCAGCGTCCCTTGCTGGAGGTCGGTGAAGATCCGCCAGCCCGGACCGACGATGCGCGCGTTCCAGTCCGGCCCGTTGCGGATGTGATCGATCGCGTCGTACGGCAGCGTCGCGGCGGCGGTCTTCTTCGTCGTCAACCGGTAGTCGAGGAGGAACGTGTAGTAGAGCCACTGCTTCCCCGCGTTCTCGACCGCGTCGCCGAGCGTCGTGGTGTCGAAGCACGGAAATTCCGCACCGCTCAGGTTGGACGGTTCGGCGTCGTCGTGCGTCGGGACCGTCGTCCCGGCCGGCGCGTCGCAGCCCCAGATCAGCGGGTCGGTGGGATCGTCGGTCTCGTGGTGCGACGTTCCGGCGATCAGGAAGAGATGACCGGGATAGCTCGGACCCGTCTGCGTCGCGAACATCCGGTCCGCCAGCGTGAACCGCGACGCGACGTCCCAATAGGGCTGCGTCTCGGCGCGCGGGACGTAGCCGTACGGATAGAGCGGATCGGCCGGGGCGCCGAAACAGTTCGCCGGCGTCGTGTCGAAGCCGTCCATCTTGCCGCCGTCCCAGTCTTTCACCCACGCTTCGTGCGAGTGGTCGGGATCGCACGGCGCCTCGAACGGCGTCTGGCGCAGCGCGACCGGAACGCCGAGATGCGTCTTCGCCGTCGCGACGCTGTCGGCGCCCGGATAGCCGTTGAACAGGTTGTCGAACGTGCGGTTCTCCATGATCACGATGATCACGTGCTTGATCTTGCCGGCACCGAGCAGCGAGGCGTTGGCGGTCGGCGCGGGAGACGGCGTCGCACCGGGCGGCGCGGTCGCGACGCCGGGCGGCGGGCTCGGCGGCGCGCCCGGAATCGGCGTCGGACCGGCGGTCGGCATCCCGCCCGGCGGCGGCGTGGCGTTCGGTCCGGGCGTCGCGTTCGCGTTCGGAGCGCCGCCGAACGGCGGCGCGACCGACGACGACGAGCCGCCGGAGCACGCGGCCAGCAGCGAGCAGGTGAGGACCAGCGCCAATCGGCGCACGATGACGCTCATGGCGCGGCCGTTCCCGCGTTTGCTTAAGCGGTCGTTATGGCCCGGTTCGAACGGGCCGGTGCGCTGCGGGCGTGCAGCGGGGCGAGCCCGAACCGGGCCGCGATGACGACGCGACGGCCGGGCGGATCGAACTGGGGTGACTACGGTGCGGAGGACCGGATCGGCCGCCTCAACGAGCTCACCGACGCGCGCGTCGTGCGCGCAGCGGCCGAGATCCGCACCGGGCGGCGCTTCTGCCTGAGCCTGCCGCTCGACTATCCGGGCGGGAACGTCGTGTTCCCGTACCGTCATCCGCCGCAGCGCGCACCGGTCGAGCGCGGCGGCGTGCAGACGGTCGATCTCCCGCTGTCACGCGCGCGCGAAGGCGCGACCGGGGTGGTGAACGACGATGTCGTCACGCTGTGGACGCAGTACTCGACGCAGTGGGACGCGTTCGGCCACATCGGCTCGCACTTCGACGCGGACGGCGACGGCGAGGACGAGGTGGTCTACTACAACGGCCACTACCCGGGACCCGACGTCGACGGGATGGCGACGATCGGCCTGCAGGCACGCGGCGTGATGGTCGACCTGCACCGCGTCTACGGCGACGAGAAGGTTGCCGTCGACTACGCGATGCTAGCCGAGATCATGCGCGAGCAAAACGTCACCGTCGAGCCGGGTGACGTGCTCGCGCTGCACACCGGCTGGACGCAACTGCTGCTCGACATGCACGGTGCGCCGGTGAAAGAGATCGTGCACGGGAGCTGCGCCGGCCTCGACGGTCGCGACCCGGAGCTGCTGCGCTGGGTCGCGGAGAGCGGCGTCGCCGCGATCGTCGCGGACAACGTGGCGGTCGAGCATTTTCCGCCGAAGCCGGGACCGCCCGGGACCCCGCTCCTCCCGCTGCACGAACTCTGTCTCTTCAAGCTCGGCATCAACCTCGGCGAGATGTGGTATCTGAACGAGCTCGCCGGCTGGCTGCGCGAGCACGCCCGCACGCGGTTCTTCCT
>DATHLL010000070.1:0-18720 GCA_035488195.1 Candidatus Elarobacter sp.
AGGTCGTCTTCGTCACCCCCGACGACCGCATCGTCGCGCGCGAGGAGATCGACGTCTGCAGCGTCCTCACCAAATCGTTCGCGCGCGTTCCCGTGTCGATGACGACGACGTCCGCTTCGTACGTCTCGCCGCCGGCGCGCAGCAGGTGCGGCGCCTCGAACGACGCCTCCGCGCGGACCAGCTCGACCGCGCTCGCGGCGATCTTCTTCTCGACGCCGTCGTGCCAGTCGCCGACGACCTCGCGAACCCGCGCCATGACCGCCGGGACGTCGGGACGCACGTCGCAGTGCACCTGCACGTCGACCGCGCGCCGCGCGCGCCCGGCCGCGTGCGCCGACGCGAGGAACGCTTTCGACGGCGTGCAGCCGACGTTCACGCACGTCCCGCCGAGCTGCCCGCGCTCGAACAGCACGACGCGCTTCCCGCGCTGCGCGAACGCCAGCGCGAGCGGCACCCCGCCCTGCCCGGAACCGATGACAGCCAGATCGTACCGCATCGCCGCTCGGTTTCGGCCCTATGGGCGCATTTCTTCCGTTGTGCGGACTGAACCGCGCAACGATGCGTTCGGCGCGCCTCCGTCGCCCGAGCCGCCGTAGGCGGCGAGCTGGTCGAGGATCTTCGCGATCAGGCCGGTCCAGCCGGTTTGGTGTGAGGCGCCGAGGCCTTCGCCGGTGTCGCCGTGGAAGTACTCGTGGAACAGGATCTGGTCGCGCCAGTGCGGATCGGTTTGAAAGAGTGCGTTCTCCCCATTGAACGGGCGGCGGCCGTTCGCGTCGCGGCGGAAAATCCCGGCCAGGCGGCGTTCGAGCTCGAGCGCGATCTGCCACAGCGTCAGCATGCGGCCGGAGCCGGTCGGGAACTCGACCGTGTACGCATCGCCCAGGCAGAAGTGGAACTTCTGGAGCGCCTCGATCAGCAGGTAGTTCATCGGCATCCACACCGGGCCGCGCCAGTTCGAGTTCCCGCCGAACAGCCCGCTCGTCGACTCGGCCGGCTCGTAGTCGCAGCGGAACTCCTCGCCGCCGAAGTCGAGCACGAAGGGGTTCTGCGCGTGATAGCGCGACAGCGCGCGGATTCCGTGCGGCGAAAGGAACTCGTTCTCGTCGAAGACGCGGCGCAGGATCTTCCGCAGGCGGTCGCCGTCGCAGATCGCCATCAGGCTGCGCACGTCCTCGCCGAGGTGGATGTGCGCGACGTTCTGCGCGAGCTCCGGGCGGTTGGTGAGGAACCACTCGACGCGCTTGCGCAGGTGCGGCAAGTGCTCGAGCGTCCCGGCGGGGATCGGCTCGACGGCGAACACCGGCAGGATCCCGACCACGCTGCGCACTTTGAGCGGGATGCGCCGGCCGTCGGGGAGATAGAGCTGGTCGTAGTAGAACTCGTCGCCCTCGTCCCACAGCCCGGCGTCGTCGGCGCGCTGGGAGTTCATCGCGTCGGCGATGATGAAGAAGTGCTCGAAGAACTTCGAGGCGACGTCCTCGTAGATGCTCTCGACCTTCGCCAGCTCGACCGCGATCGCCAGCATGTTCAGCGCGTAGACGGCCATCCACGACGTTCCGTCGCTCTGCGCGAGGTACGCGCCCTGCGGCAGCGGTTTGCCGCGGTCGAACGGGCCGATGTTGTCGAGGCCGAGGAACCCGCCTTGGAAGACGTTCCGCCCCGCGACGTCCTTGCGGTTCACCCACCAGGTGAAGTTCATCAGCAGCTTCTGGAAGATGCGCTCGAGGAAGGTGAAGTCGCCGGCGCCGCCGTTCAGCCGCGCTTCGATGCGGTAGAGGCGCAGGGCCGCCCAGGCGTGCACCGGCGGGTTCACGTCGTCGAACGCCCACTCGTAGGCGGGAAGCTGTCCGCTCGGGTGCATGTACCACTCGCGCGTGAGCAGCGTGAGCTGGCGCTTCGCGAAGTCGGGATCGATCATCGCGAACGGCACGACATGGAAGCCCAGATCCCAGGCCGCGAACCACGGGTACTCCCACGTGTCGGGCATCGAGAGGACGTCGTCGTTGTAGACGTGCTTCCAGTGCGCGTTGCGGCCGTGCTTGCGCGACTCGGGCGGCGGCGGAGTGCGCGGGTCGCCGCTGAGCCAGTCGCGCACGACGTAGTTGTAGAACTGCTTCGACCAGATCATCCCCGCGAACGCGCGCCGCTGGATCGCCGCGTCGTCCTCGTCGAGCGGTGCGCGCGCGAGGGCGGCGTAGAAGCGGTCGGCCTCGGCGGCGCGCAGGTCGAACGTCGCGTCGAACTCCGCGTCGATCCCGCTCGCCTTCGGGTCGTCGGTCAGGCGGAGCCGCACGGTTCGCGTGGCGCCCGGCTCGATCGTCCAGCGGTAGTGCAGCGCGGCCTTCGAGCCGGTCCGAGCCGGGTTGATCCCCGCGCGGTCATCGCCGCGGACGGCGCGGTCGATCGCGCTCTTCACGTACGGTGACGGCGACGCGACGCCGAAAGCGCCCTCGAAGTCCGTCTCGTTCTCGGTGAACAGCAGCTCGCTCTCGCCGCCGTCGCCGAAGATCCAGCGCGTTCCGAGCGTCGCGTGCTCGGCGACCAGCACCGTGCCCGCGTGCGCGGCGTCCTCCGACGGGCGCAGCGACGGTTTCGGGACGCCGTCTCTCCACGACCACTCGTTGCGGAACCAGAGCTGCGGGAGCAGGTGCAGCGGCGCGCTCGCGCGGCCTTGGTTCGTGACGGTGATGCGGATCAGGACGTCGTCGACGTCGCGCTTCGCGTACTCGACCACGACGTCGAAGAACGCGCCCTCGTCGAAGATCCCCGTGTCGGCGAGCTCGTACTCGCGCGCGTCGCGACCGCGCCGCGCGTTCTCGTCGCGGAGCTGCGCGTACGGGAAGGCGCGTTGCGGATAACGGTACAGCGCCTTGAGATACGCGTGCGAGGGGACCGCGTCGAGGTGCCACCAGTACTCCTTGACGTCCTCACCGTGATTGCCTTGATGACCGTTCAGCCCGTAGAGCCGCTCCTTGAGGATCTCGTCCTGCTCGTTCCAGAACGCGGGCGCGAAACAGAGCCGCTGGTGATTGTCGCTGATCCCGAGGATCCCGTCCTCGCCCCAGCGGTACGCGCGCAAGCGCGCCATCTCGAACGGGAAGTAGTCCCACGCGTTGCCGTCGGCGCTGTAGTCCTCGCGCACGGTTCCCCACTGCCGGTCGCTCAGATACGGCCCCCAGCGGCGCCAGTGCTCGGCGCGCCGCGCCGCGGCCTCGATCCGCGCCCGCTCCGGGTTGTCGTGCATCCCGGTGTCTGTCGCCGCACCGGCGCATGGTTTCCTCTCCGCCGCGTCGCAATCGCGATGCCGGGCTCTTCCGACGGAGGCGACTCGTGGCAGATCACGCCGAGCGGGCGCGCGGGACGGTGCGTTTCGGCCGCGCCTTGTGCGGCGATCTCGCCGCGGCCGAAGCGCGTGAGTGGCTGCTGACGAACGGGCGCGGCGGTTACGCGATGGGGACCGTCGCGGGGACGCTCACGCGCCGGTACCACGGGCTGCTGATCGCCGCGGCCGATCCGCCGGTGACGCGGCGGCTCGTCGTCGCGCGGCTCGATCTCGACGCCGAGTACGACGGGCGCACGTACGCGCTCGCGTCGAACCGCTGGCGCTCCGGCGCGGTCGCGCCGGACGGCTGGCGACTCGCCGAAGCGTTCGCGCAGGACGACGGGTTGCCGGCATGGACGTACGCGCTCGGCGACGCGCTGCTCCAGGTGACGCTCGCGATGCCGCTCGACGCCGACGCGACCGCGGTGCTGTTGCGCGTCATGCGCGCTCGCGAACCGCTCGGCGTGCGCGGCCGCTTGATCGTCGCGGACCGCGACCACCACGGCGGCCCGCTCCCCGACGCGGCCGGTTTCGCGGCCGCACAAAACGCGGCGGGGCTCGCGATCGCGCTCCCCGCGAGCGGCGCCACCCTGCAGGTCTCGGCGCCCGAGGCGCTGAGCATCGAAAGCGCGCGCGAGCGGTACGAAGGCTACCTGCTCCCGCGCGAGACCGAGCGCGGGCTCCAGGACACCGACGATTATCTGCACGCGTGTACGATCGCATGGCGCCTCGCGCCCGGCGAGGAGAACGGTGTCGTGCTCGAGTTCGTCCCGCGCGCCGGCAACGATGACGGCGACGCGCGCGCGCTCGCCTCTCCGCACGCCGGCGAGATCGTCCGTGCGCGGCGGGCGGCGAACCGCGCGCGAGCCGAGTCGCAGCCGTCGGAGCTGCTCGGACGCCTCGCGCTGGCGGCGGACGCGTTCGTGGTCGCACGCCCCGTGGCGCCGCAGCCGCCGGGCGCCACCGTGATCGCCGGGTACCCGTGGTTCACCGACTGGGGACGCGACACGATGATCTCGCTGCCCGGTTTGCTGCTCGCGACCGGGCGCGCGAGCGACGCCGCGACCGTCCTGCGCACGTTCGCGGCGAACGTCGCGGACGGTCTCGTCCCCAACCGCTTCCCCGACGCGGGCGGCCCTGCCGAGTACAACACGATCGACGCGTCGCTGTGGTTCGTCGAAGCGGTGCGCGCGTACGTCGAGGCGACGAACGACGCGGCGCTGCTCGGCGAACTCTTCCCGGCCGTCGAAGCGGTGATCGAAGGCTACCGCCGCGGCACGCGGTACGGGATCGGCGTCGATGCGGACGGGCTCGTGCGCGGCGGTGCCGAGGGCGTGCAGCTCACGTGGATGGACGCGAAGGTCGGCGACCGCGTGATCACGCCGCGCCGCGGGAAGCCGGTCGAGGTCAACGCGCTCTGGTACAACGCGCTGCGCGCGTGCGAGTCGTTCGCCCTGCGCCTCGGCCGCTCGCCGGACGCATACCGCGCGGACGCCGAGAAGACGGCCGCGGCGATGCAGCGCTTCTGGAACGCCGAGCGCGGCTGGTGCTACGACGTCCTCGACGGCCCCGACGGCGACGACGCGACCTTCCGCCCGAACCAGCTCTTCATCGTCGCGCTGCCGGCGAGCGCGTTCGACACGGCGCGCGCCCGCGCCGTCGTCGACGCCTGCGCGTCACGCCTCTGGACGTCGATGGGCCTGCGCACGCTCGCGCCGGACGATCCGTCGTATCACGGCACGATCATCGGCCCGCAAGCAGCGCGTGACGAAGCGTACCATCAAGGCACCGTCTGGCCCTGGCTGATCGGCCCGTTCGTCCGCGCGCACCTGCGCGCGTACGGCGACCGCGAGCGCGCCCGCACCTTCCTGCAGCCGCTGATCGACGCGCTGGACGCGAACGCGATCGGCACGCTTCCCGAGATCGCCGACGGCGATCCGCCGCACGCGCCGCGCGGCTGCCCCGCGCAAGCCTGGAGCGTCGGCGAGCTCATCGCAGTGCTGCAGCTCGTCGGCGAACGCTAGCCGGCGTCACGGATCGCCGCGACGTCGAGCACGAACCCCGGCATGACCGGCGAGCAATCGATGATGCCGGCGTTGCCCGCATCCTCCGGCTCGGAGTCACCTTCCCGTCCGACATAGACCTTCCGTCGCATCGGATCGATCAGTACGACGAGCCGTACGCCGTTGCGAAGGTATGCGTCCATCTTCTTCATCGTCGACCGGACGCGATCCGACTCCGAGAGGATCTCGAACACGGCGTCCGGCACGGCGTGCGCGAACGTCAGTGCCCGATCAGCGGCTTCCCATCGCTCGCGCGATATGTACGTAGCGCCCGGAACGAAGAGCGACCCGTCGGGGAGCCGCACGCCGCCGCTCGAGTCCAGGACCTTCCCGTGCCCGCCGCTCAGCGCCCATCGCATGACCTGGTAGGTGAGGTGCGCGTTCCCGGAGCTGCTGGTCCAGCCCGCCGGCGGCGTCACGAGCAGCGTTCCGTCGGCGAAGCGCTCGAACAGCAGCAAGCCGTACCGCTCTTCGAGCTCCACGATCCCGTCGTCGTCGATCCAGCTCGGCGGGACGATCTCGGTCGCTCGTTCGATGTCGGGGCGCAGGCCGGGCAAGTCCATCGCGATCGCCATGATAGTCGTCTCCGTTCCACGCCCGTCCTTCACGCCGAGCGTTCTCGACGGCAAGGGCGGTGCGTGCTCGATCGCTAGCCGGTGTTTCGGATCGCGGCGATGTCGAGGACGAATCCCGGCATGACCGGCGAGCAATCGAGCTCGTCGATGTTGCCGAGATCGCGCGGCGCTTCGTCGCCTTCGCGCCCGACGTACACCCTGAACCGCATCGGATCGATCAGCACGACGAGCCGTACGCCGTTGCGCAGATAGCCGTCAATCTTCTTCAGGGTCGAGCGGACGCGGTCGGAGGGCGAGAGCACCTCGAACGCCGCGTCCGGGACCGTCTCCGCGAACGTGCGGCTCTTGTCCATGCTCGCGAAGCGCTCGCGCGAGAGGTACGTCGCATCGGGTCCGAACAGCGAGTGGTCGGGAAGATGGACGCCTCCCGTCCCGCCCATCGCGAACCCGTGGTCGCCGCTCCGTACCCAATTCGCGACTTGGCGTCCGATCTCGAGGTCGCGACCGGACGGGCGCCACCCCGCGAGCGGGCTGACGAGCAGCGTTCCGTCGGCGAAGCGCTCGAAGGTCAGCAGGTCGTCGTACCGCTGCGAGAGCTCGAGGATCTCTTCGTCGTCGACCCAGTGCGGGGGCACGATCTCCACGGCCGACTCCATGTCGGGCCGCAGCCCGGGCAAATCCATCGCTGGTGCCATGATGCTCCTCTCGTTGTCACACCCGTCGATCACGACGAATCGTCGCGACGGCAAGGGGCATCCGAAAGATTCTCGCGAGTCGGCCGCGGCGTCAATACCTCACTGCGCGCTCGCCTCGGCCCGCTGCTCGCCGCGGAGCGCGACGGCGATCGCCGCCAGGATGATCGCCGCGCCGATCCCGGTCGTCGCGCCGAGCCGCTCGCCGAACAGCCACGCCGCCAGAACGGCCGCGATCACCGGCTCCAGCAGGGTCATCGTGGAGACGAACGTCGCGCTCAGCACGCGGACCGCGGCGTTCAGCGCGGTATGGCCGAAAAGTTGCGAGAGCAGCGCCATCGCGACGATCCCGCCCCACGCGCGCACGTCGCCGGACGGCGGCAGGTGGTCGTGCGCGAGCAGCGCCGCGGCGGTCAGCAGCACGGCCGCGTACGCGTACGTGCGCGAGGTGACCGCCAGCGTGTCGTAGCGCGCGTCGATCGCGCGCACGATCAGCAGGTACGCCGCGATCGCGACCGCGCCGGCGAGCGCGAGGACGATCCCGAGCGGCGTGTTCGCGCGGTCGGGCGCGCCGACGACGACCGCGACGCCGATCAGCGCCGCG
This sequence comes from Candidatus Elarobacter sp., assembly GCA_035488195.1. Classification (GTDB taxonomy): domain Bacteria; phylum Vulcanimicrobiota; class Vulcanimicrobiia; order Vulcanimicrobiales; family Vulcanimicrobiaceae; genus Vulcanimicrobium. Next base: position 7,257 of record DATHLL010000070.1, read on the forward strand.
GCGATGCTCCCGGCCGCGTACGGGTCGGCGCGCCGCCGGCGCAGCACGCCGTACGCCTCGGTCCACACCGGCGTGGTGCAGACCAGCAGCGTCGAGATCGCGACCGAGGCGAAGTCGAGCGAGGCGATCCAGGTCGCGAAATGCACCGCCAGCAGCGCGCCCGCCAGCAGGAGCCGCCGCTCCGCGCGCGTGTCGGCGACCCGCAGCCGCCCGCGCAGCGCGGCGAGCACGACCAGCGGCAGCGCGCCGAGCGTCAGCCGCGCCGCGCTGACGGCGAGCGGTCCACCGGAGACCAGCGCGAACCGCGCGAACACGGCGGCCGCGCCGATCGCGAGCTGCGCCAGCGCGACGAGCAGAAGGGCGCGGTTCCTCAGACGAAGTTCGCTCCGACGTGGTCGAAGCCGATCCCGGCCGCGAGCGCGTGCAGGCACATCAGCACGTACTCGTCGTCGCTGTAGTGCTGATCGTGGTACGAGGCGAACGCGAGGTAGCCGCGCCCGTGGATCATCGTGCCGAACGCGGCGGTCACCAGCGAGTTCACGCCGCGCGCGGCGAGCGGCGCGATCCACGGGTGCTCGCGCGCGAACGCCGCGACGTCCGGGATGTCGACGATCTGCCCCGGCTCGTACACCGGCCCGCCGGGACCCGTCGCGACCGGCAGCCGCAGCGGCGGCGCGAGCTCGTCGTTCTGACGGTACGGCAGGACGTTCCACTCATCGCCTTGGCGCAGCGCGACCGCGACGAGCTCCGAGCGGAACGTCGCGTGCGCGTGCCGGATCACCACCTTCGCAACCTGTTCCACGGTGCGCGCGTGGAACGCCAGCTCGTACAGGTGCTCGTAGTACGAGCGCATCCAGCTCGCCGTCGCGCCTTCGCGCAGCGGCCGAACGGTCCGCCACAGCGCCCCGTGCGCGCTCATACAGCCCACCGTACGGCCTTGCGTCCTTGACAACCTCGCGCCGCCGTCCTAACGTCGTCCATACGCTACGGGAGTCCGGCAGGCCATCTGGCCGTCCGGGCTGAGAGGGCGGCTGTGGCCGTCGACCGTTACCACCTGATCCGGGTCATACCGGCGAAGAGGAGTGCACGCATGGCGACCATGCTCCCGCCGTCGAACGACGTACTTTCACGCGAACCGTTTCCGGCCTCACGGAAGGTCTACGCGGAAGGCAGCGATCCGACGATCCGCGTCCCGTTCCGCGCGATCGCGCTGACCGACGGGACGGTCCACACGGTCGGCGACACGTCGGGCCCGTTCACCGACCCCGACGTCGGGATCGACATCCGGACGGGGATCGCGCCGCTGCGCGAGCCGTGGATCGCGCGGCGCCGCGACACCGACCTGCTCGCCAAGCCGTCGTCGGTCTACCGCATCGGCCGCGACGCGATGCCGGAGCTCGACGCGATCCGCTTCCCCTCGCCGCGGCCGATCCGGCGCGCGCGCGCCGGCGGCAACGTCTCGCAGATGCACTACGCGCGCCGCGGCGAGATCACGCCGGAGATGGAGTTCGTCGCGATCCGCGAGAACGTCGAGCCGGAGCTCGTCCGCGCCGAAGTGGCGCGCGGCCGCGCGGTGATCCCCGCGAACGTGAACCACCTCGAGCTCGAGCCGACGATCATCGGCCGAACCTTCCTGGTGAAGATCAACGCGAACATCGGGAACTCGGCGATCGGCTCCTCGATCGAGGAAGAGGTCGAGAAGATGGTGTGGGCCTCGCGCTGGGGCGCCGACACCGTGATGGACCTCTCGACCGGGAAGAACATCCACGAGACGCGCGAGTGGATCATCCGCAACAGCCCGGTGCCGATCGGGACCGTCCCGATCTACCAGGCGCTGGAGAAGGTCGGCGGCAAGGCGGAAGAGCTGACCTGGGAGCTGTACCGCGACACGCTGATCGAGCAGGCGGAACAGGGCGTCGACTACTTCACCATTCACGCCGGCGTGCTGCTGCGCTACGTCCCGCTCACCGCGAAGCGCGTGACCGGGATCGTCTCGCGCGGCGGCTCCATTTTGGCGAAGTGGTGCCTCGCGCACCACCGCGAGAACTTCCTCTACACGCACTTCGAGGAGATCTGCGAGATCATGAAGGCATACGACGTGACGTTCTCGCTCGGCGACGGTCTGCGCCCCGGCTGCACCGCCGACGCCAACGACGAGGCCCAGTTCGCCGAGCTCGAGACGCTCGGCGAGCTCACTCAGATCGCGTGGAAGCACGACGTGCAGACGATGATCGAAGGCCCCGGCCACGTGCCGATGCATCTGATCAAGGAGAACATGGACCGCCAGCTCGCGGTCTGTCACGAGGCGCCGTTCTACACGCTCGGCCCGCTCGTCACCGACGTCGCGCCGGGCTACGACCACATCACCAGCGGGATCGGCGCGGCGATGATCGGCTGGATGGGGACCGCGATGCTCTGCTACGTCACGCCGAAAGAACATCTGGGACTTCCGGACAAGGACGACGTGAAGACCGGCGTGATCACGTACAAGCTGGCCGCGCACGCGGCGGATCTCGCGAAGGGCCATCCCGGCGCGCGCCACCGCGACGACGTCCTCTCGAAGGCGCGCTTCGAGTTCCGCTGGGAGGACCAGTTCAACCTGAGCCTCGACCCCGACACCGCGCGCGACTTCCACGACGAGACGCTTCCGGCGCAAGGCGCGAAGGTCGCGCACTTCTGCTCGATGTGCGGCCCGCATTTCTGCTCGATGAAGATCACGCAGGAGGTCCGCGACTTCGCCGAGCGCGGGATGGCCGAGAAGTCCGCGGAGTTCCTCGCCTCGGGCGCCGACGTCTACCTCCCATCCGAGTAGGTATACCGTCGGCGCGCGGCCGTCTTGCCAAAGCGGTCCGCCATGGAGTATACTCGTGGCGGACGCGGTAGAAGTACCGCCCCACTTCCGAAGCCTGCACTCCTGTGCAGGCTTTCGCGTATTCAGCCGGGTGTTATGGTACTTTACGTCGCTTACCTCGATGAGTTCGGCCATGTCGGTCCGTTCATCTCCAAGGACGATCCGCGTTACAACGATAGCCCGGTTTTCGGCATCGGCGGTTTCGTGTTGCCTCACACCGCTACGCGTGAATTCGGCGGATGGTTCTTCAGACTCAGAAACGATCTTCTGGCGTTCGAGATCGCCCGAGACGGTCTTCCGCCGAGCCGGTGGGAAAAGAAAGGCTCGTCATTGCTGACGAGCCCCAACGTCGAACGTTATCCGGAACTGACCCGCGCCGTGAAGCGGATCCTGAACAAGATCCATTCGCTCGGTGGATACGTCGTGTACGTCGGATTCGAGAAAGAGCGTCATCTACCCCAACGTGCAGTGCGCCGACTGGATTTGCGGTCTCCTCGGCCGTTACGCCGCATACGTCGTGAAGCCCGAGGAGTTCCGGGAGTTCGCTTGGTCGCAAACCCGCTTCGAAGAGTCCCTGTTGCGGGTCTCGCGACGGAGCCAAATCCTCACCGTAGCGCAGCGCGAAAGCACGGTTCACAAGGCAACGTTGCGACGACTCTACCGCGATCGGCTCCGGCAACGTCGAACACGCTCGGCGGCGGCGGATTTCACGGCACAGAACGCGAATCTCTGAGGCGATGAGTCTCGCTCGCGTATTCGCCGCGGCGGCTGGGTGTGTCGTCCTCGGTGCGGCCATCGCCGCGTGCTCCGGTTCGTTCGGTTCGGGGACCGGGCTGCCGAACACGGTTCCTTCGCCCAGCTTCGGCGGCGCCAGCGCGGCGCCGACCCCGGCGTCGCAGTCCAGCGTCGTCTTGACGTACGGCGAGTCGACCGCGTTCCAGGCGCTCCCGGACGTCGGCGGCTACGGAGGAGCGATCGCGTTCCCGAAGGCCCCGGCGCCGACCGCCGCCCCCTCGCCGAAGGGGAAGGCCGCGAAGAACGCGAGCCCCGAGCCGGCCCCGACCCCGGTCGCGGTCTCGATCGGCGCCACGCTCTCGATCGTGAAGCCGCAGGACGGGCCGGACCTGAACTTCGTGAGCGGGAAGGGCCGGCGCCGGAAGACCCGCGAGCTGCCGGCCCGCGCGCTCGCCTACATCACGCTGCTGCCGACCCACGACGCGACCCTGGAGAGCTATCCGCGGATCGCGCTCGACGTCCCGCGCGAGATCGCCTCGCAGTACCGCGACGGCGAGTTCGGGCTGGCGCTCTGGAACTCGGGCGAGAAGGACGGCAAGTACCGCCTTGCGGTCGCCGAGCTCGACACGGCGTCGACGCCGCCGCCCGCCGTGCGCACCGTCGCGCCGGTCCCCTCGCCCGCCGTCAGCGGCGGGGCGTCCGCGAAGCCGAACCCGTCCGGGCCGCCGACCATGCACCCGGGACCGCCGGCCCCCGGCGCCAGCCCGGGCGCGAGCGGCTCGCCCTCGACCGTCGTCGCCGGAGCCTCCGGCGCGCCCGTGCCGTCGTCGGCGCCTACGCTGCCGCCCGCGCGGATCCTCTTCGCCGGCACCGCGGCGACGCTGAAGCTGGTCGCGAACCGTCCTGCGGTCTTCGCCCTCTACGCGCTCCCGCACCCGGCCTCGCCGGCGCCGAAGGCCGTCTCCGGCTCCGCCGCGCCGAAGGCCGCCGCCGGCTCGGCCGCGCCGAAGGCGAGCGGTTCGCCCGCCGCCGCCGCGTCCGAGTCGCCGCGCCCCGCCGAGAGCGCGAGCCCGGCGCCGTCCGCATCCCCCAAACGCTCCGGCTGAACCGCGCCGTGGTCCGCTTCGCCGCGATCATCGGACACGCCGACGAAGCCGAGTTGCTCGAACGCTGCATCGCGCATCATCTCGCGATCGGCGTCGACCGGATCTTCGTCTCGCTGAACGTCGACGACCCGCGCAGCGAGGACGTCGCGCGCGCGTTCGAGGCGACCGGGCGCGTCCGGGTCGAGCGGCTGGAAGCGTTCGCGCGCGACCCGTTCGAGCATTTCACCGAGGCGAAGGACCGCGTCGTCGCGTGGTGCGACCCCGAGTGGGTGCTCTTCGTCGACTCGGACGAGTTCTGGGTTCCGCGCACCGGCTCGATCGCCGAGTGCGCCGCACCGAGCGACGTCGACGTGCTCGACGTCCCGATGTTCCAAGCGCCGCCGGTTCGCGCGAGCGACGGCACGATCGCCGCGGTCGCGCTCGCCGATCCGGCGAGCCTGCCGATCATCGGTACGCCGGTCATGCTCGATGCCGACGCCCTCGCGCGCGATCCGGACCTGGCGCCGTTCGTGTCGTGGAGCACCAAAGTGCTGGCGCGCCCGGCGTTCGTCGCGCAGGTCGAGCGCGGCGCGCACGGCATCGTCTCGGCGATCGGGCCGCCGCGCTCCGCCCGCGCGGCGGATCTCGCGATCGTGCACGTTCCGTTCACGACGCGCGAGCGCTTCCGGCGGAAGATCGCCCGCGTGCGCGCGCGGCTCGCCGCGTACGGCGACCGGTTCGCTCCCAATCAGGCGTGGCACTGGCGCCGCTGGCTCGCGATCGACGACGCGGGCGGGATCGACGCGGAGTTCGACCGCAACACCATCGCCGCCGGCCGTCTGCCGCTGCTCGTCGCCGACGGGATCGTCACGACGGCGGCGCGCCGGTTCGCCGCCGATCGCGCGCCGTGCGCACGGTAGCGATCTTCGGCGGGCACGCCGGCGGACTGATCGTCGCGGAGTCGGTTCGCGCGCTCGCGGAATCGGGCGAGGCGATCGACGTGCTCGGCCTGCTCAACGACACCGTTCCGGCCGGCGAGCGCATCGGGCCGTACCGCGTGCTGTGCCGCTTCGAGGAGTGGCCGCGGCTCGATCCGGAGGTGCGCTTCGTCGCGGCTTTTCCGTTGCCGGGACATGCGCGCGAACGGCACGCGCGCCTGCTCGCGCTCGGCGTTCCGCCGGAGCGCTGGACGAGCGTGATCGATCCCGGCGCGCGCGTGTCGCGCGCCGCTCGTCTCGGCGCGGGCTGCTACGCCGGGCCGAACGTCGTCGTCGAGCACGGCGCCATGATCGGCGCGCACACGATCCTGCGCGCCGGCGCGTACGTGAGCCACGACGTGCGCGTCGGCGAGTTCGGCTTCGTCGGACCGCACGCGACGCTGCTCGGCCGCACGGTGTGCGGGCGCGGCGTGCACGTCGGCGCGAACGCGGTCTGCCGCGAGGGGACCGCGATCGGCGACTACGCGCTGGTCGGGATCGGCGCGGTCGTCGCGCGCGACGTCGCGGCGGACATCGTCGTCGCCGGGAACCCGGCGCGGGCGCTCGCGTGCTGAGCCGCCTCCCGGCGCCCGCGGCGCTCGTCCCGGTCGCGAAGCCGAAGCTCCCCGCCGCGGATCGTCTGCTGCCGTACTTGCGCGAGATCGACGCGTCGCGCACCTACACGAACCACGGGCCGTTGAGCCGCCGGCTCGAGGCGGCGCTCGCCGAGCACACCGGCGCACCGTCGCCCGAGCACGTCTGCGTCGCGGCGAACGCCACCGCGGCGCTGACCGCGGTGCTCTCGGCGCTCGGTGCCGAACGCAGCAGCGCCTGCATGATGCCGGCCTGGACGTTCGCCGCGACCGCGCACGCGGTGATGAACGCCGGGCTCGTCCCGTGGCTGGTCGACGTCGATCCCGCCGAGGGCGCGTTGCTGCCCGACGCCGCCCGCGCCTACGCCGCCGCCGCGCCGGTGAAGCTCGGCGCGGTGCTGGCCGTCTCGCCGTTCGGGCTTCCGGTCGCCGCCGAGGGCTGGCGCGCGTTTCGCGAGCAGACCGGGATCCCGGTTGCGATCGACGCCGCGGCGGCGTTCGACACGACGGTCGCGTCGGCGGTCCCCACCGTCGTGAGCCTGCACGCGACGAAGGTGCTCGGCGCGGGCGAAGGCGCGTTCGCCGTCTGGAACGATCGCGCGGGCGTGCGCGCGATCCGGCAGCGGATCAACTTCGGCTTCGCGGGCTCGCGCGAGGCGCGGGTGCCGGCGGCGAACGCGAAGATGAGCGAGTACGCCGCCGCGGTCGCGCTCGCGGCGCTCGACGACTGGCCCGCCGCACGCGCCGCCTACCGGCGGGTCGCGCTCGCGTACGCGCGCGCGCTCGACCACGCGAGCGGCGTTCGGCTGCAGTCCGGCTACGGCGCGCGCTGGGTCTCGGCGACGACGATCGTCCGCGTCCTCGGCGGGCGGCGCGACGCGGTCGAGCGCGCGCTGGCGGCCGGCGGCGTGTCGACGCTGCGCTGGTGGGGCGAGGGCGTCGCGGCGCAGGCGGCGTTCGCGGCATCTCCGCGCACCGCGCTGCCGGTCACGACGGTGCTGGCTTCGTCGACGCTGGGGTTGCCGTGCTGGCCCGACCTTCCGGACGAAGAGATCGCGCGCATCGCCGCGATCGTGGCCCGGACCAGCGCGTCGCGCAGCGCTTACGCCGGCGTTCCGCTGGGCAAGAGCGGCCCATGAAACAACAGGACGCCGTCGCCCTGCTCAAGGCGGATCACAAAGCGGTCAAAGAGCTGTTCGCACAGGTCGAGGAGACCTCCGAGCGCGCGAAGGCGACGCTGCAGCGCCTCGGCGACGAGATCTGCCGCGAGCTCACGATCCACACGCAGATCGAGGAGCAGATCTTCTATCCGGCGGTGCAGGAGCGCGCGAAGCGCAAGCACGAGGACGAGGAGAGGGACCAGGTCTTCGAGGCGATCGAGGAGCACGCGGCCGCGAAGAAGGTCATCGAGGACATCCGCGCGACCGAGGCCGGCGACGAGTCGTACAAGCCGAAGATCACCACGCTGAGCGAGCTCATCGACCATCACGTGAAGGAAGAGGAGCACGAGATGTTCCCGGCCGTGAAGAAGCTGATGAGCGAGGACGAGCTGGTCGATCTCGGGCAGCAGATGGCGCAGCTCAAAGGACAGCTCCAGCAGCAGGCGGCGACGAAGACGTAAGCACGCTTCTCCTGCCCGGAGAGTAAGGGGGTTTCCCCTTTTACGGCCTAGGGGTATCGCATCTACCGGATGCGAGTCCTTGGGGTCAACGCAGTTTTTCACGATCCGGCCGCGGCGCTCGTCGTGGACGGCCGGATCGTGGCCGCGGCGGAAGAAGAGCGGTTCACGCGCCGCAAGCACGGCAAGCCGTGCGTCCCGTTCTCGACGTGGGAACTCCCCGAGCAGTCGGCGCGCTGGGCGCTTCGGTACGGAAACGTACGCGCCGACGAGCTCGACGCGGTCGCGTACTCGTACGATCCGGACGAAGCGCCGCCCGACGGTCGCGAGCTGCACGAGAACGAGTACGAGGCGCTGCGCACGTACTTCGTGCGCCGCGCGCCGGGCTTTCTCGCGACGCTGCTTCCCGGGCTCGACCGCGCGAAGGTGCGCTACGTGCAGCACCACGTCGCGCACGCCGCGTCCGCGTATCTCGCCGGGCCGTACCGCGACTGCGCGGTGATGGTGATGGACGGCCGCGGCGAGCAGACCTCGTATCTCGCCGGGGTCGTCCGCAACGGCGAGCTGGAGATCCTGCGGCGCGTCGCGATCCCGCACTCGCTCGGCCTGCGCTACGAGGAGCTGACGATGCACGTCGGCTTCCAGCGCTCCTCGGACGAGTACAAGGTGATGGCGCTGGCGTCGTACGGGAAGCCGCGCTGGCGGCGCGAGTTGCGCGCCGCGATGCACCACGACGGCGAGGGCGGTTTCGTCGCGCTCCCGCTCGACTTCTCGCGGTTCGTCGCGCCGCGCGCCGAAGGCGAGCCGTTCTCCGACGGCCACGCTGATCTCGCCGCGAGCGTCCAGGACGCGCTGCAGGAGACGATGCTGGAGCTCGCGCGCTGGCTGCACGCGCGGACCGGGATGAAGGCGCTGGTGATGGCGGGCGGCGTCGCGCTGAACGTCGTCGCGAACTCGTACATCGCCGAGCGCGGCCCGTTCGAGCACGTCTGGGTGCAGCCGGCGGCGGGCGACGCAGGGACGGCGCTCGGCGCGGCGCTCTACGTCGCGCGCTCGATGGGCGACGACGTGCGGCCGATGGGCTCGGCGGCGCTCGGCCGCGGCTGGAGCGACGCCGAGATCCAGCAGTCGCTCGAGACCGCGAACGTCTACTACACGCGCCCGCGCGACATCGCGGAAGCGGTTGCGCAGGTGATCGCCGACGACGGGATCGTCGCGTGGTTCCAAGGGCGCAGCGAGTACGGGCCGCGCGCGCTCGGCCACCGCTCGCTGCTGGCGAATCCGCGCCACGCCGAGACGCTGCGGCGGCTCAACGACGTCAAGGGCCGCGAGCAGTTCCGCCCGGTCGCGCCGATGACGTTGCTCGAGCGCGCGCCGCAGATCTTCGAGGGACCGTTCCCCTCGCCGTACATGCTCTTCGTGCACACCGTGAAGCCCGGCTTCGAAGAGAAGCTGCGCGCGGTGATCCACGTCGACGGGACCGCGCGCGTGCAGACGGTCGACCGCGCCGAGGAGCCGCTGGTCGCGCGTATGCTGGAGGAGGTCGAGCGCAAGACCGGCGTCCCCGTGGTCGTGAACACCTCGCTGAACACCGCCGGCCGGCCGATGGTCGACAGCCCGCGCGACGCGCTGGAGTGCTTCGGCTCGGCGCCGGTCGACGCGCTCGCGATCGGACCGTTCCTGCTCGAGCGCGAGAGCTTCGCGCGCGGCTCGGCGGACGTGTCCGCCGTAGCGTAACGTGACCGCGATCGACCTCGTCATCCCGACGATCGGGCGTAGTTCCCTACGCTCGCTTCTCGCCTCGCTCGCGCGGGCGCGCGGACCGCGCCCGAACCGCGTGATCCTCGTCGACGACCGCCGCGACCGCGCGACGCCGCTCGACCTCGGCGAGCTCGACGGCGATCTGCGCGCGCGGATCACCGTGCTCGCCGGGAAGGCGGCGGGACCGGCGTCGGCGCGCAACGCCGGTTGGCGCGCCTCGCGCGCCGAGTGGGTCGCGTTCGTCGACGACGACGTGCTGCTCGGTGAGAGCTGGCTCGAGGATCTCGCGCGCGACCTGCGCGACGCGCCGGACGACGTGGCGGGATCGCAGGCGAACGTGACGGTACCGCTCCCGAGCGACCGCCGCGCGACCGACTGGGAGCGCAACGTCGCCGGGCTGGCGACCTCGCAGTGGATCACCGCGGACTGCGCGTACCGCCGCGCCGAGCTGCTCGCGGTCGGCGGCTTCGACGAGCGGTTTCCGCGCGCGTACCGCGAGGACGCCGATCTCGCGCTGCGGATCGTCGCGCGCGGCAAGCGCATCGTGCGCGGGACGCGGCGGACGGCGCATCCGGTGCGCGCGGCGGACTGGCTGGTCAGCGTGCGGCTGCAGGCCGGCAACGCCGACGACGTGCTGATGGACGCGCTGCACGGGAAGGACTGGCGCGTGCGGGCCGGCGCGCCGCGCGGCGCGTACCGCTCGCACGCCGCGACCGTCGCGACCGCGGCGCTCGCGCTGGCGGCGTTCGCCGCGCGCAAGCCGCGGCTCGGCGTGCTGCTCGCCGGTGCGTGGGGCGCGCAGGCGGCGCGCTTCGCGTGGAAGCGGATCGCGCCGGGACCGCGCACGCCGCGCGAGATCGCGACGCTCGCCGTGACGTCGGTCGTCATCCCGTTCGCCGCGGTTTATCACCGTGCGCGCGGGTACGCGCGGCTGCGCGCGCTGCTCGCCGGCGACGCTCCCGCGCCGCAGCCGGCGGCGCCGCGCGCGGTGCTGTTCGACCGCGACGGGACGCTGATCGCCGACGTGCCGTACAACCGCGATCCCGCACGCGTCGAGCCGATGCCGGGCGCGCGCGAAGCGCTCGAACGGCTGCGCGCCGCGGGCGTAGCGACCGCGATGATCTCGAACCAGTGCGGCGTCGCGCTCGGCAAGCTGACGCGCGACGACGTCGACGCGGTGAACGCGCGGATCGAGCGTGAGCTCGGCCCGCTCGGCCCGGTGTTCGTCTGCACGCACGCGCCCGGCGAAGGCTGCCGCTGCCGCAAGCCGGCGCCCGGGATGGTCGAGGACGCGGCGCGCGCGCTCGGCGTCGCGCCGCACGAGTGCGTCGTCGTCGGCGACATCGGCGCCGACGTCGAAGCGGCGCACGCCGCCGGTGCGCGCGCGATCCTGGTCCCCACGCCGGTCACGCGCGCCGAAGAGATCGGCGCCGCGCCGCTCGTGGCGCGCGATCTCGGCGAAGCGGTCGACCTGGTGCTGGCCGCGGCGGGGACGTGCGCGTGAACGTTCTCGCGGTCCGGCAGGACAACAACGGCGACGTGCTGCTGATGGGGCCCGCGCTGCGCGCGCTCGCCGCGCGCGCCACGCGGCTGACGCTCGTCTGCGGCCCGTCGGGAGCGGCGGCTGCGAGCGCGCTGCCGGGGATCGACGAAGTGATCGTCTTCGAAGCGGCGTGGATCGAGGCGAACCCGCACGCCGTCGACCGCGCGGCGGTCGAAGCGTTCGTGCGTCGCGTCGCCGAGCTGCGGGTCGACGAGGCGGTGATCTTCACCTCGTTCCACCAGAGCCCGCTGCCGGTCGCGCTGCTGCTGCGCATGGCCGGCGTGCCGCGGATCGCGGCGAT
>DATHLL010000071.1:0-6562 GCA_035488195.1 Candidatus Elarobacter sp.
ATGGCAGCGGCTCGGCAGCGCGGTTTGGAACGGTTCGACCAGATCGACAGCGCGATCGTCGAACGAAACGGTGCGGTGTCGATCGTCCCGAAAAAAGACGGCTGAACGGGCATACGGTTCCGGGCGGACTGGGAGGAGGCGCAGCGCGATGGCCGGTAACCCGCGCAATGCTTTCGCGGTCGTTGTTTCTCGCGGTGGTGCTGTTTGTTCGAGCTCGCGACAGCGGCGGATTCGAATCTGAGCATGCGGATGAAACATCGTGAGTGGCCCATTAACTCCCGGGCGGTATGGCTGAACGGGCGCAGGACGAGAACAAGACGGGCGGGGCGGCCCCGACCTACGCGTGGAATAGAAGCGGGCTATGTCGACGACCGGCGAACAAGGAAGTGTGACGGATCGGAACGTGCTTACGACGTGATCTTCGCGTGCGTTTGCCTGCGTGCGTCCATCAGCTACGCTCGCGAAGCGGCGCATTGGTGCGCGGAGGCGAAGCGATGATCGCGCGGCGATCAGCCGGGCTCCGGTAGAAGCGCTCTCGGCGCGCGTCTTCCGATACCGGATCGCGTGCGGTTACAGCCCCGGCGACCTTGCGCGCGCGGCGGGTGTTTATACGGGCTCGATTCGGCGTCTGGATTCGGGCAGACCCGTCGACGAACGGGTACTCGCACCGGTCGCGGCAGCGCTCCGCGTGCCGCTGTGCCCGCTCGTGTGCGGAGAGCGCAGTTGCGCTGAGCGAGCTTGCGTTCCAGCTTCGTGTCTGGACGTTGCGCCGGAACTGCCTAGGAGGCGTCGTCGGCACGCTCCCGAGCGCGTTGCTCTCGTTGGTTTCCAAAATGAAGAGAACCGCTTTGGTACCAAGCGGTTCTCGCAGTCCGGGCTTTCCCCGGTGGACGAGAACACTATACCAAACCGCTTACCATGCCGCAAGAGGTTTATGCGTTCGTATCGGCCTTTGTTTCTACGGCAAACTGCGCTACTCCCAAGGCGTGGAGCACTCCTCGCCGGATGGCGTGAAGATCGGATCGGTCCAAACGCGACGCCCTTCCGGCGACCAAGCGACGATCGTGGTACAGCCGGTCCAATCGCGCGCGTCCCGCATGCGCCACAAGATCGCACTTCGCCCAGACATGGCCTCGGCTGAGAAATGCGTAGCTTTTCGTCAGGCAAACATGGATGGGCCGGATCTCGCGCGGCTGCGCCTGCGAAAGGGGAACGACAAGGACGACGGGCCGCGCTATATGCGGCGAAACGACCACGACCGGTCGCCGTTTCGTCATCTCGGGCTCTTCATATCCACGGAAATCGCACAGGAGCACGGCTCCCGGCTTAGGCCAAAAGTTGATGGGCATAGAACGCCGTTGCTTGGGAGAGTCGGTGTAGCAACTTCAGCGTAGCAACGCGCTATGCCAACAGGGTGGCAGTTGTGAGGGTAGAGTACCGAGCTATCCGACCAGCGCGGCGCAGACGTCGCTGCGCATGGTGCGGCGGATCATGGCGATCACGTCGTCGCCGCGTTGGAGAGTGGTGTCGCCGTTGGCGACGACGACGTCGCCGTTGCCGCGGTCGACGGCGACGATCACCACGCCGCGCGGCAAGGTCACGTCCGCGATGCGCTTGCCGCGGGCCGGGGAGTCGTCGGCGATCTTCAGCTGCACCAGCTCGAGGTCGCCGCCGCCGACTTTCGCCAACGGTTCCAGATCCGGCGCGTTCACGCGCTCTTCGATGATGCCGAGGATCAACTCCGTCGAGGAGATCACCGTTACCGGCTTCTCGCCGTCGAGCGTCTCGAAGATCAGCTTGTTCTTCGGGTTGTTCACGCGGGCGATGCAGCGCGCGTTCGGCGAGTGCTTCTTCGTGATGATGCAGACGACCAGGTTGTCTTCGTCGTCGCCGGTGTCGGCCACCACCACGTCGGCGCGGTCGACCTTCGCCTGCAGCAGGACGTTCGGGTCGCAGCCGTCGCCGACGATCGCGACGTCGCTCTCGAGGATGTTCGTCATGAGCTGCGCCTTGCGCGCGTCCTTCTCGATGACGACGACCTCGTGCTGCTGTTTCATCAGGCCGCGCGCGAGGTACGTGCCGACCTTGCCGCCGCCGACGATCAGGATGTACATCAGGCGCTCAGCCGCGATTCCGGCCGCGCCGAGCCGGTCGCCGCGGCGAACTGCGAGAGCGCTTCGGGCGCGACGATCGCGTTGATCTCGTCGCCTTCGACCAGCACGTCGCCGGGCGCGGCGATGCTCACGCTCCCGAGCCGGCGGATTGCGGCGATCCGAATCTTCCCCTCGACCTCGACGTCGGCGACGCGCTTCCCCGCCCATGCGCGCGTCACCGTCGCGACCAACGAGCTCAGTTTCCCGAAGTCGAACGTCGGCACCGAAGCGTACGCCACGTTCTGCAGCGCGTCGCGGATGAGCTGCGCGCCGATCGTCGTCGGGGAGAACGTCTCGATCCCGAGCTCGCGGTAGAGCTGGCCGCGCGGCGGGTCGTAGATCCGGCAGACGATCTTCGGGATGCGGAACATCTTCTGCGCGATCAGTGAGGCCATCACGTTCCGGTTGTCGCCGTCGGTCACCGCGACGAAGCCGTCGGCGCGCTCGGCGCCCGCTCGCTTGAGGACGTCGTAGTCGACCCCGGTGCCGACCTCGACCTGGCCGCCGAAGCGGTTGCCCAGCCGCTTGAACGCGGCGGGGTTCTCGTCCACGACGACGACGTCGTGTTTGTCGGCCACCAGCAGCTTGGCGAGGGTCGAGCCCACGCGGCCGCAGCCGACGATGAGGTATCTCATGGAGGCGTCCCCAGCCTTCGGTGCGGTGGCCATTGTTCCCGCGGGGAGGAGAGGTCCACCGCCGTGCGAATCGTGGGGTTTTGGTCGTCGCCCCAAAGACGGGGCGTAGCTCAGCTTGGTAGAGCGCTGCGTTCGGGACGCAGAGGTCACAGGTTCAAATCCTGCCGCCCCGACCACGACGAGAACCGGCTCCCGCGCGGGGCCGGTTTTTTCGTCGGGAGGTCTCGCCGGGCGCCGGGGCCAACGGGGCGCGGTTGTTCTCACGATTCAGTCCCGCCGCCCGGCGGGTGCTCCGCGCGGCCGAGCAAGAGTGCCGGAACCACAACCACTACTACGTGGGGGCCGAGCACATGCTCTACGCGCTCCTCGAGGAGCACGACGGCGCCGTCGACGCGCGGCTCGCGGCCGAGCGGATCGAGCCGGCGCAGGTCCACGCCGAGGTGAAGCGGGCGCTCGGCACCGGCGAGGGCCGGACGTGGGAGGGGATCCTGGTGACACCTCGCGTCCGGAAGATCGTAGAGATCGCCGAGCGGCTCGCCGGCGACCGGGAGATCGAGCCGATCGACCTTTTCGAGGCGATCCGCGCCGAAGGCGGCGGGCTCGCGGCCGACATCCTGAGGCGCGCATGGAACACCTGACCCAGCTCTTTCACGACCTGATCGTCCACCTCGGGTACGCCGGGTTGTTCATCGTCATGTTCCTCGGGAACATCGGGACGCCGGTCGGCACCGAGGTCGTGATGCCGTTCGCCGGCGGGCTCGCGGCGCAGGGGCATCTGCCCTCGGTCGGGGCGTTGCCCGGGTGGATCATGGTCGCGAGCGTCGGGACCGTCGGCGAGCTGTGCGGCGCGACGGCGCTGTACGCGGTCGGCTACTACGGCGGGCTGCCGTTCGTGCACCGCTGGGGCAAGTACGTCGGTTTCAAGGAGAAGCAGCTCGGCGCCGTGCACGCGTTCTACGAGCGGTTCGGGATGTGGGCCGTGCTGCTCGCGCGCTTCGTGCCGTTCGTGCGCGGGGTCGCTTCGCTTCCGGCGGGGCTCTCGCGGATGCCGCTCGGGTGGTTCCTCGCCTTCACCGGGCTGGGGTCGGTCGTGTTCTGTTTCGGGCTCGCGTATCTCGGTCAGGTCGCCGGGAAGAACCTCGACTCGATCACGGGTTCGCTCCACAAGTTCGCCCTGCTGATCGCTGCGGTCGTCGTGCTGCTGATCGTCGCCGCGTTCGTCTGGTGGCGGATGCACCTGAAGAAGAGCGCCGCGAACGATGCCGCGGCGTAGTATCATGATCGGATGGCCGTCGAACCGACGCGGCTAGAACGCACCCTCGCACAGCTTCCCGACTTGCCCGGCGTCTACATGATGATCGGGGCGGACGGGCGCATCCTGTACATCGGCAAGGCCGTCTCGCTGCGCAACCGGGTGCGCTCGTATTTTCAGGACTCCGCCGCACACCCGTACCGCACGACGAAGATGGTCGAGCGGGTCGTCGACGTGCGGACGATCGTGGTGACGAACGAGGTCGAGGCGCTGATCCTCGAGGCGAACCTCATCAAGCGCCACCAGCCGCCGTTCAACGTGCGGCTGCGCGACGACAAGCGGTTCCCGTACCTGAAGGTGACGAACGAGGCGTTTCCGCGTGTCGTGTTCACGCGCGTCGTGAAGGACGACGGCGCGCGGTATTTCGGGCCGTACACGAACGCGCACGGGCTGCGCGAGCTGATCGATCTGGTGCGGATCGTGTTCCCGCTACGGACGTGCCGCGAGCCGATCGACGGGAAGCGGAAGCGGCCGTGTCTACAGTACCACATCAAGCGGTGTCTCGCGCCGTGCGTCGGCTACCAGTCGGAAGAGGACTACGACCGGCTGGTGGACGAGGTGGTGCTGTTCCTCGAAGGGCACTTCGATCCGCTGATCGAGCGGCTGCAGCGCGAGATGACCGACGCGGCGGAGCACTTCAACTTCGAGGCCGCCGCGCGGCTGCGCGACCGGATCATCGCGGTGCGGCGGACGATCGAGGCGCAGAAGGTCGTGTGGCGCTCGCGAATCGACGTCGATCTGATCGCGGTCGCGCGCGCGCAGGGGCAGGCCTGCGTGCAAGTCTTCCTCGTGCGCGACGGGAAGCTGCTCGGGAACGAGTACTTCATCCTCGAGGGTGCCGGCGAGCGCGAGGACGCCGAGCTGATCTCGGAGTTCATCAAGCAGTTCTACACCGCGCGCACCGGCAATTTCGGGCAGGACGCGGCGTACAGCGCGGAGATGAGCGGTTCGCCGCTCGCGCTGCGCGCGGCGCGCGACCAGCAGGCGCCGGTCGCGGTGAAGGCGCGCGCGCGGCAGCGGCGCGGCTTCGAGGCGGCGGTGCCCAAGGAGATCCTGGTCGAGGCGCGGCCCGACGACGCGAGCGTGATCGAGGCGTGGTTGACCGAGATCAAGGGCGTGCGCGTGCGCGTGCTGGAGCCGCAGCGCGGCGAGCGCGTCGACTATCTGAAGCTGGTGAAGAAGAACGCGGAGCAGAACCTGCGCGCGTTCCTCGTGCACCAAGAAGCGACGGAGACCGCGTCGGCGAGCGCGCTCACCGAGCTCGCGGCGGCGCTCGATCTGCCGGAGCCGCCGCACCGCATCGAGTGTTACGACATCTCGAACATCCAGGGGACGAACTCCGTCGCCTCGATGGTCGTGTTCATCGAAGGGCGGCCGAAGAAGAGCGA
Organism: Candidatus Elarobacter sp.; assembly: GCA_035488195.1. Lineage (GTDB taxonomy): Bacteria > Vulcanimicrobiota > Vulcanimicrobiia > Vulcanimicrobiales > Vulcanimicrobiaceae > Vulcanimicrobium. The sequence continues at coordinate 5,489 of DATHLL010000071.1, forward strand.
CTACCGGCATTTCAACATCCAGGCCGTGCAGGGGCCGGACGATTTCGCCTCGATGCAGGAGACGCTGCGGCGGCGGCTGCGGTATCTGCGGCGCGACGCGGATCGTCCGCCGGTCGCGCCCGGCGATGCGGCGACGGCGGCGATCGAGGCGCAGGCGCGCAAGCACGAGCGCTTTCACGAGAAGCCCGATTTGATTCTGATCGACGGCGGGAAGGGGCAGCTCAACGCGGTCGTCGAGGTGATGCACGAGACCGACATGTGGGGCATCCCGGTGGCCGGGCTCGCGAAGGAGCACGAGTGGCTCTTCGCGCCGGGGAACTCCGAGCCGATCGTGCTGCCGCCGAACTCGCCCGGGCTGCATCTCGTGATGCGGATTCGCGACGAGGCGCACCGGTTCGCGATCACGCACCACCGCGGCAAGCGCGGCAAGGCGATGACGAAGTCGGTGCTCGACACGCTCGACGGCGTCGGTCCGGTGCGGAAGAAGCGGCTGCTGACGGCGTTCGGCTCGGTGCGGGCGATCAAGAACGCCTCGGTGGACGAGATCGCCGCGGTCAAGGGCATGACGCCGGGCTTGGCGTCGCAGGTGAAGGCGGCGCTCGGCGGTTAGCGGATTATCCGCGAAGTGGGGACTCGAGCCAGTACTCGAGGCGCTGTTCGCGTTCGATGAACGCATCGAAGATGCGGCGCAGCCAGTCTTCGAACGTCACCGCGATCACCAGCTCGCGCCACGAGCCGACCGCTTCGTGAAATCCGTCGAGCACCGGGTATTCCCCGCCGCTCGGCCGCGTTGCGTCGAACAGGCAGATGTCGGAGTTACCGTAGTCGGCGAAGACGATCAGACCGTCGAGCGCCGCCGGCGGAAGCTCGAACGGCTCCAGATCATCGGCAAGCGCAAGCGTTCTCTCTGTCGTCTGTTGAGCACCGAAGATGCGAAAGCCTGAGGTCGACGTCATACCGGGGAGCACCGTCTCGAGGCCGACGAAACCGCCGTCGTGCAGCGACAAGAACGCCCGGTACGACTCGGGCAAGAACCGCCCTAGCTGCTGTTCGCACGACTCGACGTCCACCTGT
>DATHLL010000072.1:0-9212 GCA_035488195.1 Candidatus Elarobacter sp.
ATCAGATCGCGATGTCGCAGGCGTTCAGCACACGGCTCGAGGCGCACGCGAGCGGTCAGCTCTACGACTGCAACGACCTCTCTACGATCTCCGTCGGTCTGGACCAGAACACGCACGTCATAACTTCCAAGGTTGGCTTCACAAATTTGATCGCGATTCTTACCGCGGCGTTCACGAAGACGTCATTCACGAAGGCGATCGCCATCGGCGGCGCGACGACGACCTTTCTCGAAGACGGACGGGCACCCGATTCGACAACGGTGCGGGCGCAGTTGTCGGAGAGCGCGCTGCGCGGGCTCGTCGACCGGCTGTGCGTGGCGCTGGACCGAAAGGCAGCCGAGCCGAGCCCGACGCCGATCCCGATCTTGGTCGCGCCGTTGCCGACGACGGTGCCGCGCTCCGCGGCGGCGACGGCCTCCGCGCGGCAGAACGAAGCAAAGTGGAACGTCATCGAATACGACGCGAACCAAGCTGCGAAAGCGGCGGCGAAGGCGGCGGCCAAGGCTCAGGCCGTGAACCGAGCCGGGATCACGAGGAGCCAGCTCGCCGGACTTCGAGACGCGGCGGCAAGCGCGAGCAAGATGACGAGCCTGGCTGCGAAGGCGTCGCAGGGTGAGGATATTGCACAGACGGCGGAAACGTCCAAGAGCTTGGCGCAAACGACGCTCGATTTGGCCAGCTCGCTCGCCGCGAAGAATCCGAGCACCGTTCGCGCGCAGGAGATCGCTTCGCTGCAAACCGCGGTCCGGAATACCGCGTCCGCCGCGGCTGGCGTTGCGTCGAAAGCGAAAGCCGGGAATGCTCAGCAAAAGGCGAAAAGTGTCAGTCCCCCGAGCGGGACTTCACAGTCCGCGCCCGCTGCGGAATCAAAGGGTGCGGGTGCGACGACAAGTACTAGCTCCGGCCTCGTCGGGCTCGACGTCGGCAACTTCCTGGCGCCTCAGCCGGTGCAGCTGAAGTGCGGGCCGGAGAGCTTGGACAAGCTGAGCCCGACGCCGCCGCCGCGCTGGCACCCGTATCAGGGCGGCGCGCCGTAGTCGGGCATGCCGGCGGCGCGTTCGCGCGCGAGCACGGCGTCGCAGCGCTCGCGGAAGTAGTAACAGACTTGTCGCGAGAGCGAGAACACCTGCGGGAGCTGGAAGCCGTCGGGCGGCGGCTGCGCGGGGAACGATTCCCGCGGGCGCGGCGTGTGGCCGCGCGGGTAGACGAACGGCCACGGGAACGCGACGGTTTCGGTGAAGCCGTCGCTGTAATGCACGCGGCAGCGCCAGTAGATGTAGGTGCGCTCGCCGCGCGTCTCCTCGGCGAGGTTGTCGCACAGACCGCCGCCGCCGACCTCGTCGGCGGGCGTGCCGATCGTCGTGCCGGTGTAGCGTTTCGTCGTCGCGGCGGTTCCTTCGCCGGAGCCGCCGGTTTGCGGAGGCCCTTCGGCGACGGCGTGCTGCGCCGAGGCGATCGTCCGGCGGAACTGGTCTTCCATCGACGCGAGCTGTCGCGTGGTGTACGCGCCGTGCGCCGATGCGATGCGCGGCGGTTGCGGCGGCGCGTGCGGGCGGTTGCGCGCGAGCTCGTGCGGCGCGGGCGGGCGCAGCGCGATGCGGCGCGGCGCCGGCGTTCGGCGGGGAGCGGTCGCAAGGCGCGGGAGCGCGGGTGCGGCGCTGATGTGCGGTTCGGGTGTGGGCGTCGGTTCGGGCGTCGGCGTGGAGGACGGGCGCGGGGTGGGTGACGGACGCGGCGTTGGCGGCGGGGTGCGGCGTTCGACGGTGATGCGGGTCGCGTCGGCGATCTCGTCGTCCGGCGGATGCGCGGCGTGCGTGAGGCGCGCCAGCGCGCTCAGCAGCCCGCCGCCGAACACGTGGACGAGCAGCGAGAGCACGAGCGCGAGCAGCAGCATGCGGCGCGAGCGGCCGAGGCGCCGCGGATCGAGGGAGAGGCGGGGGCCCACCGAGGTATCTTCGCCGCCGTTCCTGCGAATTCGCCGATGACGAGGCGATTCGGCCCTGTTGTCCAAGACTGCGAAGCGACCATCGCGTCGCAACCGTAGCGGGGTGGAAACGAATGGCATCGATCGACGTTCCGTCTCGTGATCGATCCGAGAGGTAGAGGACGTGTCAACGCCACGAACCGCCCAGGTCTATGTGACCAATACGACCGACGGGACCGCCGCGATCTCGATCTGGCACAACAACAAAGACTACGGCACGGAGAGCGCGACGTGGACTGCGGCGCCCGGTCAGCGCGTCGGTCCGTGGACGGTCCGTTTCAACACCGGCTTCGGATCGTTCACCGTCCTCGACTACTGGGCGTGCGAGATCCACGTGTCGGGCGGCTCGACGCCCGGGCTCTATGAGAGCAGCGGCGTCTTCGAGTTCAGCGACTGGAAGGAATGCCAGTTGCAGAGCGCCGACGCCGGCCAGAATCTCGTCTTCACCGTCAACACCCGGAACTTCGCGATCAACTTGCGGTCCGGCGGGTGCAACACGCCGATGAATCCGGTCAATCGCGTCTCGGCGCAAGTCTATCTCACGAACAAGAGCGACGGTCACGCGACGATGACGCTGTTCCACGAGAACGGCACCGACGGAACGCAGATCGCGACGTGGTCCGTCGCGCCGGGCGCGCAGGCCGGTCCGCTCACCGTGTACTTCCGGCTCGGTCTGAACGTGGGGCTCGTGCTCGACTACTGGGCGGTGAAGATCGCGATCCGCGACGGATCGACGCCGGGGATCTACCAGAGCGTCGGGTCGTGGGTGGTGAAGAACTGGAAGGAGTGCCAGCTTCGCGCGGCCGACGCCGGGAAGAACCTGGCGTTCACGGTCGACACGAAGACGTTCGCGATCAACCTGCCGTCGGGCGCGTGTCAGGCGGAGATGCATCGCGTGAGCGGGTACACGCTGGTCGACAACGTGTTCGTGCTGATGCTGGAGAACCACTCGTTCGACAACGTCTTCGCGTTCTCGGGGATCAAGGGGATCACGGCGGCGACGTCCGCGAACACGAACAGCTTCGAGGGCACGAGCTACGCGGCCGGTTCGCCGGCGCTGCCGGCGATGCCGACCGATCCCGGGCACGAGTTCTCCGACGTCCTGGAGCAGCTCTGCGGAGAGAACGTCAAGCGCACGCCGTGGCAGCCGTACAACCAGCCCGTGGTGAACAGCGGCTTCGTCGCGAACTACGCCACGACGAAGACGGAGATCACGCCGAACAATCCCAATCGTCCGACGCCGGCGCAGTACGGCGAGATCATGAAGTGCTTCGACACGCGGAGCGAGCTGCCGGTGATCTACGAGCTGGCGACGACGTTCGCGGTCTGCGATCACTGGTTCTCGTCGATCCCCGGGCCGACGTGGCCGAACCGCTTCTTCGTCCACGGCGCCTCGTCCGGCGGCTGGGCGGACTCGCCGAAGTCGACGCAGATCGCCGAATGGGAGAGCGTCAGCGGCTTCCGCTATCCCAGCGGCTCGTCGGTCTACGACAAGCTCGCGGCCGCGGGGCTGCAGTGGCGGATCTACGTCGACGAGAACGGACCCGTGCTGGGCGGGGTCCCGCAGGTCGCCGCGCTCAAGGGCATCGTCTACGGCGTCGATACGAACAACTTCGGGTCGTTCGCCTCGGAGGTGTCGGGGCCGTATCCGTACACCTACACATTCATCGAGCCGAACTACGGCGACGTGGAGGGCGGCTCGTACCGGGGCGGCTCCTCGCAGCACCCGACCGATTCGATGGCGCGCGGCGAGGCGCTCATCAAGGCGACGTACGAGGCGGTCCGCAACTCGCCGCTGTGGGAGCGCAGCTTGCTGATCGTCACCTACGACGAGCACGGCGGTTTCTACGATTCCGTGCCGCCGGGCGGCGCGAAACCGCCGAACGACGGAAGCCCGGAGGACCTTGCCATCAATTCCGGCGGGTTCCTGTTCGACAACTACGGCGTGCGCGTGCCGGCGGTCGTCGTGTCGCCGCTGATTCCGCGCGGGACCGTCGATCATACCGTGTACGACCACGCTTCGGTCGCGGCGACGCTGGAGGCGTTGTACCATTTCGGCCCGATGACGCAGCGTGACGCGAGCGCGAACAACGTGCTGCATCTGCTCTCGCTGACGACGCCGCGGACGGACTGTCCCACGGTGCTGAGCGATCCGGCGGCCGAATCCGCGCCGGCCGCCGCCGCGCTATCGGTGGGGGACGCCGCGCGTCCGTTGCCGGAGAGCGGGAACGTTCAGGGCTTCCTGGCGGTGTTGGCCAAGACCGACATCGAGCTCACGCGCGGCGATCCGGCCGAGACGGAGGCGATCAAGAAGCGCGTCGCCGGCATCACGACGTTCGCCGAGGCCGAGGCGTACGCGAACGACGTGGCAACGCGGGCGCGTCTCGCCGGAGCGGCCCGCGACGCCGCGGTCCCGCCGCCGCGACGGTCCGTGGACGGCTGACGCGCTCGAGCGCCGGAGCGATCCGGCGCTCTTTCTTTGCCGCCGATCCGCCGCCCGGCGGCAGGCAAAAGGCGCTAGGTGGTGGACGAAACCGACAGAGCGGCGTTCAAGGGAGCATTGTTCGTAGGTGGTCTACGAAGATCCGTCGCGCACATCGCTTCTCGTCCATTTCCAGGTCGCGCCCTAAGGATGCGCGCGCTTGTGCTAGCAGCCTCCCATCGACAACATGATCCAAGCCGGCTCTTGCATCCCATCCCGAAACGATGCCTGGGACGTCCGACGCGCCGAGCTTCGCTGCTACGACCATGGCGACCTGAGTGAATACTGCGACAATCGCGGGATCGCTTCCGAGTGCTGCGGACGGTGATTCGGTTTGGCGCACGGACGTAGCCAACACCGGGTTCGGCACTGCAAGAAACGTTGCTATCGTCGTCGCATCCCATTCGAATGTCGTGTCAGCTTCGCGTAATAGTCGTCGTGACTGCGTGCCGCGGCTCGGAACGATGCCGAGGAGGTGGACTCGAACACCATATCGTTGAGCGATCTCCACACCAATACGTACGTCTTCATCTCCTGCCAGCACTACAGCGGCACAAACCGCCTGCGCGCGAGCCAGATCGACCAAGTCTGTAACGATGAGCGAATCGACTCCCTTCTGGTCGCCGGCGCTGTTAACGGTGCCCAACCGAAGTTTGACGTTGTGCGATTCCGCGAGCCGCGTTTGCTGCGCGGTTTCTCGGAGCCCGATGAGCCCGTCGTACCAATAGGTGCGAAGTAATGATGTTGTTGGCTCGCAGCTCGACGCGATCGCTTCTAGCTCCCGAAGCACGACCTGCTCGTTGAGGACGATGCTTCCTCGCGGCTGCTTCAGTCCGACAAGAGCAACGGATCCTTGCGCAAACAGATAACCCGCGTCAACGAAAATCGCTGTCCGATCCATAAATACTCACCCGAAATAAATAGGGCTCCCGCAGGAGCCCTTAGACTAAGCCCACCGCATCGCAATAGCCACGACTCGACGGACCGTGGTCATTATAGCGGTTGTCCGCGACTCGTGCAAGGAGGGCGGACTCCGCTCCTGCCGCCGACATGATACGAACTCCGAGCCACGTTAGCACGGTCCAAAGCGGCCAAATATACCGAATAGAGAAACCCGGCGACGTTTTGGCGGCGCCGGGGGTGCTGTCCCACACTTTGCCCGCACTTCTATTCTTGAAAGCTCCATTCCGGACAAGGAGACATTCAGCTCGCAGGTGGTCGGCTCAGTACGATTCCGTCGCGGTCGGGGAGTCGGGTTGCGGCGCCGCTGCGGATCAGGTCGGCGATCGCGGTTTCGACTTCGGCGCGCGATGCACCGCCGGTTGCGTTCGCTTGCTGGAGTGCGGTGTCGACGAGCATGAGGGCGGCGTCGACCGTCAGCGCGGGCGCGTCGGCGGCTTCGACGCGGCCGACGAGCGCTTTTTGCGCGTTCCAGGCTGTCTCGTGGAGGAGCGATGCGATGACGGCGAGGCGTTTCTCTCTGCCGTGCTCGCGCGACCAGGCGAGATCGGTGAGGCGGTCCTCGACGATGCCGGCGGCGAACAGCTCGCGGCATTCGAGCGGGTCGACGCCGAGGCGCAGCGCGTTGACGACGTCGTTCACCGACCAGACCGAGACCGCGTGGTTCTTCATCTCGCTCTCGAAGACGCCGTCGACGCCGAACGCGGGGCCGACGAGGAGCGCGTACTGCGCGTGGTACGGCTCGCGGAAGCGCGCGGGCTCCTCGAGCTGCGGTGCGTTGACCGTCGTGTCGGCGTGCGCGGTCTTGCATTCGACGATCGCGCGGTAGGCGAGCGGGCCGAGCGGGGCGTCGAGGAGTCCGTCGGGCATCCCGATCCCGCCGACGTGGCGCGCGACGAAGCCCATCGCCTCGAACGCATCGCAGACGGCCTTCTCGAACGGTTCCGGCGCGGCCGCGATGGACGTGGCGTGCAGGCGGGTCTCGAGCGCGTCGATCTGTGCCGGTGTCAGCCAGGCGCGGCGGCGCGGGACGTCGATGGCGGGCCAGTCGTCGACGGGGTGGTTGATGCGGAACGCGTGCGTCGCCTCGTTCTGCACGATCAGCGGGCGGCGGCGGTGCGCGATGCTGCGCTGCACGTACTGGGAGAGCGAGGTGTAGAGCGTGATCTTGCGGGTCGCCGGCGGCAGCCAGCCGGCTTTGACGGCTTCGGCGAGGATCTGGCCGGCGTCGCGCTCGTGGCCGTCGGAGAGGACGCGCTGCGCGGCGTTGATCAGCGAGGTCCCCGGCGTCGGGATGACGCGGTGCTCGACGATCCGGCGGTGTTTGTGACGCCCATCCGGGGTTGCCATCGGTCTCCGTTCGGCGCACATTGGACCGCTTCCGGGCGAAACGGGCCACCTCTCCGAATCGCTCACATGTGATATACTAAGCCCTGAAGTGACCCGCAAAACGCCAGATGTGACCGATAACGTTCTGGGGGCGTCGCCAGGCTCGGTTCGGAAGCGCTTAGGGCGTCGTGCGCGCGACGCGCGTCTTTTCGCTCGGCGTTCGCAAGCGGATGTCGCGGGAGCCGCCGGGGTGTCGCTGGCGACGTTCCGGCGGTTCGAGGCGGGCGCCAACGTCAGCATCGAGGTTCTGGTTCGTGTCGCCATCGCGCTCCACGCAGAGCGCGAGTTGCACGATCTGTTCCCCATGCCAGAGGCGCGCACGATCGACGAAGTGTTGAAGCGCCGACAGCTCCCGCGGCGGGGCCGGTCGAACCGATGACGTCCGTCCTCCGCGTGTCGCTGGCGTTCTCGCCGGAGGCGATCGTTCCGGTCGGACGCCTGGCGCTCGAGCGCAACGTCGCCGTCTTCGAATACGACGGGACGTTCGCCGCGACCGGCCTCTCGGTGAACCCGGTGTTCGGCCCGGTGCGGCCTGGGTTGTTGCGCCCGCGAGACCCCCGCGCGTTTCGCGGACTGCACGGGGTGTTTGCAGACAGCCTCCCCGACGCATGGGGTGAATTGCTCGTCGGACGCCGGCTGCGGCACGCCGGCGTCGTCGTGTCGTCCCTGACCGTGTTGGATCGCCTTGCACTCGTCGGCCGGCGAGGTCGCGGCGCCCTCGTGTACGAGCCCGCACAAGGCGACGACACTTCAGCGGGAAAGCTGGATCTCGACCGCCTTGCCGGTGAGGCGGTCGAGGTCATGGACGGGCATGAGAGCGCAGTGCTGCGCGAGCTCGAACGGCTCGGTGGCTCCTCCGGTGGCGCGCGTCCCAAAGTTCAGGTCGCTCTCGACGACATGGGACAGGCTCGTACGGACGACGACACGCATGCGCCCGGCTTTACGAGTTGGATCGTGAAGTTTCGCGGTTCGGTCGATCGCGCCGACATCGGTCCGCTGGAAGCGGCATACGCGGAAGCGGCGCGCCGTGCCGGGATCGATATGCCCCGCACCCGGCTGATCGCTTCGTCGAGCGGCCCCGGCTACTTCGCGACGGAGCGATTCGATCGCGCGCCTGACGGCCGGCGACTGCATATGCTCTCGGTCGCCGGGATGCTCGATGCAGATTGGACGGTACCTGCGATCGATTACGAGACGCTGCTGGGCGCGGTCCGCGGTGCGACGCACGACGAGGGTGCGGTGCTGCAGATGTACCGGCGCATGGTGTTCAACGTGCTGGCGCTGAACCGCGACGATCACACCAAGCAGCACGCACTTCTCCTGGACCGGAACGGCGTGTGGCGGCTTTCACCTGCATACGATCTCACCTTCGCATACGGCCCCGGCAACGAGCATTACTTGACCGTCAACCGACGCGGACGGGAGATCACGCGGCGTGATCTCCTCGCCGTTGCGGAAACGCAGACGATCAGCCGCCGGCGCGCCGACGGGGTCATCGCGGAGGTCGCGGAAGTGGTTGGGCAGTTGCCGGCTATCGCGCGTGACTTCGGGATAACGCAAGCGACGTTCGCCGAGTTACGAGAAGCGACGACGCGTCAGCTCGCACTCACAGCGGCCGTTTAGGTCAACGCTTCGTCGGCTGCCAGAGCTCGATTTTCGTGCCGTCGGGATCCAGAATCCAGGCGAACTTGCCGTTCGGATCCGAGTCGTCACGCTTGAGGATCGTGACGCCCTTTGCTTTCAGACGAGCGAGGAACGCGTCGAGATCGTCCACCGCGAAGTTGAGCATGAACTCACGCCGCGAGGGCGCGAGGTAGCTTTCGCCTTCCGGGAAGGCGTTCCACGTCAGGACGGGTGGATGCCCTGTCGCGTCATAGCGGAATATCGCGCCGCCCCAGCGTTCCAGCGAAATGCCCAAGACGTCCCGATACCAAGCCGCTAAAGCCTTCGGGTCCTTGCTGACGACGAAGATGCCGCCGAGCCCGGTGATCCGGCCCGGCGGATCGGAGGCCGTCACAGCGGTCGCCGGCCAGAGGACGATCGATGCCGCGACAGCGGCGATCGAGACCCACGTTCGCATACCATTCTCCCTGCTCGGTCGACCACGAAGGGCGGCCGCTGCGACATCGTCATCATGGTCGCTCGCTACTCTAGGGCGCCGTCGGCCTCCTACACCATGCGCTGGAACACGATCCGCGTTCATGCCGCCAAGTGCGCCTAGCTAACCCGCACGGTGCGAGAGTTCTCGATCCAATGCCCGGATCGCGCGGTACACGCTGACATCGCTGGAGAGCCACTGTCGAAACATGCGGCGCAGGCTCTTGCGGTCGGCGATTCCGTCCGAAGCACCGGCAGCGGCTTTGAGGCGCGCGCGGTCAGCCGCCTTTGAACGCTCCA
>DATHLL010000073.1:0-2005 GCA_035488195.1 Candidatus Elarobacter sp.
GGTCGCGCTGCGGTTCCAACGGCGGTTCCTTCCGCTCGTGACCGCGATTTGGCTGCTGGCGGTCGTGCTGATCGGTGCGTTCGGCCCACACGAGAACCCCTGGGTGCGCGTCCTGGGAAGCTGGTTCAACCTCGAGTTCGCATTCGGGATGGCGGTCGGCGCGCTCGTGCTGCGGCGGGCGTTCGTCGCGCCGCGCGCGCTGTTCGCGCTCGCCGTCGCGCTGGTGGTCGCGGTGTGCGTCGCGACCGCGTACTCCGGGCGCGAGTACTTCACGATCGACTGGTGGCGGCCGTGGGCCGTCGGGCTGCCGATGGCGCTCCTCGTCTACGCCTCGCTGGGCCTCGAACACGCCGGAGCGCTCGCGCCGCGCTGGTTGCGCGCGCAAGGCGACGCGAGCTACGCGCTCTATCTCTGGCACGTCCCGGTGCTCGGCGCGCTCGGGCTCGCGCTGCACCGCATCCAGCTGCACGGAACGCCGGCGCGCATCGCGATCGTCCTCGGCGGCTACGCGCTCGCGATCGCGTTCTCGTTCCTCGCGTACCGCTGGATCGAGCGCCCGCTGCTCCGCCTCGCGCGCACCTATCTCGAATCCGACGCCACCCAAATCGACCGCAAAGCCGTCACGCTCTCGCCCTGACACGCAGCCATGCATCGTGGCCTGCGCTCATGTCAGCATGACATTATTGCGGCGCAAGTAACTCGGTCAGCACGGGACGCAGCGCGGCGGACCAAACCGCGTACCCGTCGGGCGTCGGATGCAATTTGTCGCGCATCAGCGTGACCGGGATCGTCCCGTCGGCATCGAGGAATCCCGGGCCGGCGTCGAGCCAGCGCACGTGCACGCCGTCGGCGAGCCCGGCGATCCGCGCGTTCACATCCGCGAGCTTCGCGCGAACCGGATCGTCCGGCGCGCCGCGCGGCAGCAGCGCGTTGAGCACCACGACCGCGTTCGGCAGCTTCGCGCGGATCGTGTCGACGATCGCCGAGACGCCGCGCGCGACGTTCTCCGGCGTCGCCGTCGCGAGGTTGTTCGTCCCGATCATCAGCACGACGACGCGCGCGTTCGTTCCGTCGAGCTCGCCGTTCCGCACCCGCCACAGGACGAACTGCGTCCGATCACCTTCGATCCCGAAATTCACCACGTTGCCGAGCGGCGCGATCTCGCGGTCCCACACGTCGGGCGCACGCGAGAGGAAGAACGCGGTGATCGAGTCTCCGACGAACAGCACGTCGACGTTCCCCTGCCGCGCGCGCGCGACGAATGCGTCGTGTTGCGCCGTCCACGCCTGCGTTCCCCACGGCCGCGGCACCGCGATCCACGGCCCTGCGAGCGGCGCGGGCGAAGGCGACGGGAACGGTGCGGCCGACGGATACGGCGAGGGTGCGGCCGACGGGGACGGCGAGGGCGCGGGGCTCACGATCGCCGGGGGCGGGACGGCTTGCACGCTGCGCCGGTTCCGGAACGAAGGAGACCGCCCTTCCGGGCGGCCTCCGCATCGTGTCGCGTTACGGCTCGAGTGCGGCTTTAGGCGCGCGGCCGCGGGCTCGCGCTGGGGCCGGGGCTCGCGCTGTTCGAGGTCGAGCCGGGGTTGTTCGGGACCTGGCCGCCGGCGCCGGGTGCGCCGGTGTTCCCTTGGTTTCCGGACGCCGGGCCGCTGGAGCTCGACGGCATCGGCGAACCCATGCTGCCGGGCGCGGCGTTCGTCGACCCCGGCATCCCGGGATTGCCGCTCGCCGACGGCCGCGGCGAGCCCATCGATCCGGGCGTCATCCCGCCGGGCATCGTGCCGCCGGGCGACGCCGATCCCATCGGTCGCGGGGCCATCGTCCGCGGTCCGCTCATCGAGCCGCCGCTCGACGTGCTGCCGCTCGACATCCCGCCCATGTGACAGGTCTGCTTCGACGAGCTCGCCGAGTGGCTCGGGCTCTGCTTGCCGCGCGCGACCGCGGTCGCGCGGCAGACGTAGCTTCCCGTCCCCTTGCCGTACTGCGCGGCGCCTTTCGT
>DATHLL010000074.1:0-2107 GCA_035488195.1 Candidatus Elarobacter sp.
CCGACGAAGATGTGCGAGAGGTGGCAGTACTCGGTCGAGAGCCGGCCGCCGTGGTCGATGATGATGTAGTTGCCGCAGCCGCCGTCGTCCCAGCCGGCGATGATGACCTTGCCCTCGGCGGCGGCGGCGACGGTCGTCCCCGTCCCGACCCCGATGTCGATCCCGGCGTGCAGGATGAAGGCGTGCGTGACCGGGTTGACCCGCATCCCGAACGGCGAGGTGATCGGGCCGGAGGCCGGCCACATGAGCTGCCCCGGCGCCCCGGGCTCCGGCGGGACCTCCTCGCCGGCGAGCTGGCGGGCGCGGCGCTCCTCGGCCCGGCGCCGTTCCTCTTCCTCTTGCTTGGCCTGGATCAGCGACTCGAGCTGCGCCTCGCCGGCGCTCGACTCTTCCTCGAGCTCGTTGACCTCGGTCTGCGCGACCCGGCGCTCCGCGTCGGCGGCGGCGAGGAGCTGGGTCCGCTGGGCGGCGAGCGAGTCGAGCGCGCGGTGCTGCTGCCGCGCCTGGTCCTGTGCGCTGCGCAGCTCCGACTCCATCCCGAGGAGCTGGTTCTGGATCCCGACGACCTTCTTCTCGTCGGCCTTGCGCGCGCGGATCGTCGCCTCGTTCGCCTTGATGAGGTACCGCACGTCGTTCCAGCGCTCGACGAAATCGCCGAACGAGCGCGCGCGCAGCAGCACGTCGACGTAGCCGAGATCGCCGTGCTCGTAGGCGTCGACGAGCCGGCGGCTCAGCACGTCCTCGTGCCGGCGCAGCGTCGCCTGCGCGGCGGCGAGCTGGACCTTGTTCCACGCGAGCTTCCGCTCCGTCGAGGTGATGCGCGCGGTGATGTCGCCGAGGTGCGCGTTGACCGAGGCGATGTTGCGGTTGGTGTCGGCGAGCTCGGCGGCGATCGAGCCGACCTTCGCGCGCGCCTGGTTCAGCTTCGAGCGCTTCTCCTCGAGCTTCGCGTGGACGGCGTGGATGTGCGCCTTCTGCGCTTGGATCTTGTCGTCGATGCGGCTCTTGCTCAGCGCCGCGCTCGGCACGATGGCGGCGACCAGCGCGATCGCCGCGAGGACTCCGGTGCCGCCGCGCAGGCGGTGACCGCCCGTCACGCGCGCAGGTGCCTTCCGACGCTGAACCAGGACGCGAGGAGCCCGACCGCCGCGCCGACGGCGAGCAGCTCGAGGCTCAGCGTCAGCTCGTTCACCCGGAACGTCACGAACGCGAGCGTCGCGGCGAGCTTCGGCACGACCTGGTGCTCGGCGAGCGCCAGGACGCCGATCGCGAGGCCGGCGCCGAGGATCCCGGCGAGCATCCCCTCGGCGATGAACGGCATCCGGATGTACATGTTCGTCGCGCCGACGAGCTGCATGATCGCGATCTCGCGGCGGCGCGCGAAGACCGTCAGCCGGATCGTGTTCGAGATGACGATCGCGGCGGAGATCGAGAGCAGCGCGATCAGCGCGATCCCGGCGCGGCCGATCACCGCCGCCGTCTTCAGCAGCTTCTGCACGGTGTCGGCGGCGTAGTCGACCTTCGCGACGCGCGGGTCTTTCGCGATCCACGCGGCGACGTTCGGGACGCTGTCCGGGTCCTTGACGTGGACCTTGTACGTGTTGGGGAGCGGGTTCGAGGTCAGCAGCGAGGTGTCGAACTCGTTGCCGAGCACGTCGCGCATCCGCCGCAGCCCCTCTTTCTTCGGGACGTAGGTCGCCGACGCGATCCGCTTGTCGGCGGCGAACTTCGAGCCGAGATCCTTGGCTTTCGCGTCGTCGACGCCGTCCTTCAGGTAGACGGCGATCTCGATCTGCGAGAGGACGCCGGTCCCGAACGTCTGGATCGTGTCCTTGACGAACAGGAACGCGCCGAGCAGGACGATCGTGACGGCGACGGTGCCGATCGCGGTGAACTGCATCCCGGCGTTGCGGGTGAAGTTCGCCAGAACCTCACCCAGGAAGAACCGCAGTCTGCCCAAGTCCACGGAAATAATAGCCTCGCTCGTCGTCGTGCAGGATGCGTCCTTGCTCCAACCGGACGACGCGACGGCGCATGCGGTCGACGACGGCCTGGTTGTGGGTCGCGACCACGACGGTCGTCCCCTTGAGGTTGATGCGCTGGAGCA
>DATHLL010000075.1:0-10828 GCA_035488195.1 Candidatus Elarobacter sp.
CCGGGAAGCCGCATCGACTCCTACGCCATCGGCGGCTCGACCGTCGCCGACGTGCTGCGCCTGGAAGCGCCGCGGCTCGCGCACGAGCGCGCCGACGCCGTCGTGATCTGCGTCGGCGGGAACGACGTCACGCACCGCGTCACGCCCGAGCGGTTCGCCGCCGCGTACGCCGCGATACTCTCGCGCGTGCGTGCGCTCCAGCCGCGCGCCGCGATCGTCTGCTGCGGCGTCCCGAACGTCGGTCTGAGCCCGCTCTTCACCGGCACCGACCACGACGAGGTCGCGCGCCTTGCGCGCGCCGACGACGACGCGGCCCAGGCGGCCGCGCGCCGTACCGGCGCGCGCTTCGCCGACCTCTACGCTGCCACGAACGCGGCGCGCGGTCACCTCGACGTGTATCTGTCGGACGACCGCTTCCACCCGTCCGACGCGGGCTACGCCGCGCTCGCGAGCGTGCTGACGCCGGTGCTACTCCACGCGCTCGGGCGGCGCGCCTAGGTGGCGCCTCTCACGCCTTGAGCCCCATCGCGTCGCGCCCGTCCTTGTTCGGCACGAGGTAGACACGGCTGTTGCCGTAGTCGAGGTGGACGGTGAAGAGCTGGAGGAACTCGGCACCGATCAGCCCGTCAAGCGGTTCCTCGTCGTACGCGTCCGACGTGATCTGATACCCGACCCAGTCGAGGAGGTTCAGCTTGGCGAGACGCAGCGAGTGCATCTGGTACGGACGGACCGTGAACGTGCCGCCGATCCCCACGAAACGCCTCGGGTCGCCCATCAGCGTCTGCCCTTTGAACGCCTCGGGATGGCGGCGGTTGAATGCTGCCGTGATGAGGAACGACCCGTCGGCGCCGGTGTCCAGGATGAAATGCTTTCCGACGACTCCGTTGACGGCGATCGTCACGCGCGGGGCACCGTCACCGATGTGCACGTCGAGCGGAACGGTTCGCGGATCGGCGGGCGGCGTGAACGCGTCGCCCGGAACGACCGTAACGCGCTGGTTTTCGTAGTCGATCGTCACGCCGAGCTCGGCGAGGAAGTCGAATCCGAGCAGCCCGACGTCTTTGATGCGGCCGTCGTCCGCCTCCCAGCCGTGCGGGACGATCGCGACGGCGACGTCGCGCATTCGCAGCGAGCCGACGGTCATCTCGGGAATCACCGAGCTCGCCGTCTCGAACCGTCCCGCGGCCCGTTCCGAATGCCGGCCATAGCGCTTGAGCCCGAGCTGGGCGGCTACGTCTTCATCGATGGTGATCCCCGAGGCGCCGGTGTCCAGCGTGAAATCCAGACCTCGCGTACCGACCATGACCCGCACGAAGATCTGGCCGCGGACGAATCGCGCGGGCAGCTCGATCGGCGACGTCCGCGACGGGACGTCGACGAGCCGCCGGCGCGGGCGCGGGATCGCGAGCTCCGCGTCCGAGACCGGGCCGTCGTCGTACGCGGTCACCGTGAGCTCGGCTCGCAGCTTGGCCGGCCCGTCGTCAAGGTGCATGCGATGTGCGAACGTGCTGCCGTGATCGGCGCGAATGTCGTCGAACGTGCGAACGATCTTGCCTTCGCCGGTGATCGTCTCGCGCCGGACGACTTGCCACGTCGTCAGGTCGACGTATTGTTTGGTGCCGCGGCCCCGTTTGTCGATCGTGGCGATCAGGTATCCGTCGACCGGCGTCTTGACGCGGGTGACGACGTCCTTCGGCGCGTCGGGCTCGGCCAGGTCGCTCCGATCGTCCGGGTCGTCGAGGATCACCTGACCGTTCGCGTTCATCGACCACTCGTCGCGACCGAGCAGCCCCTCCTCGGTGTGGACAGGGCCCGAGTCGTACACGTAGCGATGGTCCTTCCCGCGCACGTAGTCGTGCTCGACGGTCGTCGTCCCATTCGAGTACGCGATCTCGTCGGTCTCGCGGTACGCGCTCGGAGGAGCACCGGCGGCGGCGCGCACCTGCGCGCGAATCGTCGCGGCGTCCGGAACCGGCTCGGCGGCCGGAGCCGGCGCGCCGAGGAGCGGCGACGCGAAGATCAGCGCCGCGACGAGGAGCCACGCCCGTGACCTCATGCAATGCCATCTTTCACGCGCCCCGAACGCGACGCCTCTCGACGCGCTCCCGCGCTGCTCGTTCAGGGCGTGTCCGAGGTGATCTTCTTGGTGAACTTGTTCGGGACGAGCACGACGCGCGAGTTGGCGTAGTCCAGATAGACGTCGAAACTTCGCAGCAGCGGAACCCCGGCCAGTCCGTCCGCGTCCTCGCCCTCGAACTCTTCCTGGTCGCTCAGCAGCACCAGCGCGAGGTAGTCCTTGTAGTGGACGTTGCCGAGCTGCATCGACTTGAGGACGGTGCCGTGCATGCTGAGCTTTCCGCCGACCCCCTGCACACCGACCACGTTCAGGATCCGCGAGACGATCTTGTGCTCGCTGTGGTCGTCGACCGCCTCCGGGTACCGCTTCGCGAAGCCGGAGAACGCGACGACGATGTCCGCGCCGGTGTCCAGGATGAAGTGGTTGCCGAGCGCGTCGTTCATCTTCATCGTGATCATCGGGACGTTGTCGTCGAGGATCGCGTCGAGGACGACGCCGTTCTCCGGCGGCGTGAACTTCTCCGACGGGATCGCGTCGACGGTCCCGTGGACGTAGTCGATCTTGAGCACGGCGCCCGCGATGAAGTCAAATCCGAGCAGTCCGACGATCCGCGTGTTCCAGTCGTTCTGCTCCTGGAACGGCAGCGCTTCGACGACCAGGTCGGTCATCGTGATCGGTCCGACCTTCGCGCTCGGCACGATCGCGTGCGTGGAGACGAACGTGCCGGCGACGGTGTTGCTCCAGCGGCCGGAGGTCGTCAGGTTCAGCTCGCGCGCGACGTCGCGGTCGAGGACGATCCCCGATGCGCCCGAGTCGAGCTGGAAGTCGAGCCCGCGGCCGTTCACGCTCACGCGCACGATGATGTGGCCGTACGGGTCGATTCGCGCCGGGAGGCGCACCGAGTCGACGCCGTCTGGAAGCTTCACCGGAAGCCGCCGGCTCCCCGGGATCGCGACCTCGCCGTCGGCGACCGGGACGCCGACCTGGAGCTGCGTCATGGTCTCGACGTAGTCGTTCTCCGGATGCCCGTCGCTCACCGTATGCTTGAACGCGACGACCGCACCTTGCACCGTGCGGTAGTCCTCGTACGTCGTGACGACGAGATGGCCCAGGTACGACGTCTCCCGCCGCGCGAGCAGATATGTCTTCGCGTCGAAGAACCGGCGCTCGTCGCGGCCGTCGGCCGGCGAGACGCGCACCACGTAGACGTCCGCGGGCTGGCGCAGCCGCCCGAGGAGCTGCACGCTCTCGCCGGGATTCTCGCTTTCGAGCTCGCGCTCGTTCGCGTCGGCGCGCTTGTGGATCCCGCGCTTGAGCAGCGTGTAGCCGTTCTCGTTCGTCTCCCACTGCTGCCCGCCGTTGCGCCCTTCGGCGGTGACGAACGGTCCGAGCGTCGTGTCGGTGCGGTAATCGTCGCCGCTCCACACCTCGCGGGTCGTCCCGGTCATCCCGCCGTCACGGAACGTCGAGACCGAACGCAGCGTCTTCTTCGCCTCGCCGACGCTGCCGCGGGCGCGCTTCACCTCGGCGAGCAGCTCCTTTACCGTCATCGTAACCGGCTCGTATTCCGTCGGCCACGCACGCGGATCGGGTTTCTTCGCCGAAGCGACGGCGGCCGGCGCCGGGGCGGCTAGCGCGGTCTGCGGAGCGAACGTGGCGAGAGCGAGCGCCGCGACGAACCCGCGCGCGAGACGAACGGACATCACGACTTGATCCCCATCGCGAGACGGCCGACGTTGTTCGGCACGAGGTAGACGCGCGAGTTCGCGTAGTCGAACCCGAGCGTGAAGAGCTTGAGGAACTCGGTGCCGACCAGGCCGTCGGCGTTCTGCGCGTACGAGGCGCCCGGCTTCACCACGAAGCCGACGAAGTCGGCGAAGTTCACGTTGCCGAGCTTGAGCGACTCGATCTGGTACGGCTGCGCCGGGACGTCGCCGCCGATCCCGTGGATCTGAAACGCGCGCTGCACGCCGCCGGCGCCCGCGTCGTGCAGTGCCTCCGGGTGGCGCCGCGCGAAGTAGTCGAAGATCAGGAACGTCCCGGCGCCGCCGGTGTCGAGGACCCAGCGCTCGCCGAGCGCGCCGTTCAGCGCGACGCTCGCGAGCGGCTGTCCCGTGCCGAGCCGCACGTCGATCGGGATCGTGTGCGGATCGCTCGGCGCGACGTACTGCGCCGACGGAACCACCGTCACGCGCTGGTGCTCGTAGTCGATCGTCACGCCGAGCTCGGCGAGGAAATCGAACCCGAGCAGCCCGACCTCCTTGACGCCGTCGGCGGTGTTCCAG
The DNA here is from genome assembly GCA_035488195.1 of Candidatus Elarobacter sp. Lineage (GTDB taxonomy): Bacteria > Vulcanimicrobiota > Vulcanimicrobiia > Vulcanimicrobiales > Vulcanimicrobiaceae > Vulcanimicrobium. The sequence continues at coordinate 4,363 of DATHLL010000075.1, forward strand.
CCCTGCGGGACCTCCTGCACCGCGACGTCGCGCATCACCAGATCGCCGACCCGCATCTCGGGGACGATCGTGCGCGCCGTCTCGTAGCGCCCCGCGGTCACGGCGGAGTGCTTGTCGAACTCGGGGAGCCCGAGCTCGTGCGCGACGCTGGAGTCGATCGTGATCCCCGAGGCGCCGCTGTCGAGCACGAAGTCGAGCCCGCGCCCGCCGATGGTAACCCGCACGTAGACGTGCGAGGGGCCGAAGCGCGCCGGCAGCTCGGCGCGCGAGACGCCGGCGGGGAACGTCACCAGCGCCCGGCGCGGCTTCGGCATCGCGACCTCGTTCGGGTCGACCGCGCCGGGGGTGTACTCGACGATCCGCATGTCGCTGCTCGTGCGCGCGACCCCGTTCTCGACGTGGACGTGATGCGGGAACGTGCGGCCGTGGTCGGCGCGGACGTCGTCGTACGTCGCGACGATCGTCCCGCTCGCGCCGACCCGCTCGCGGCGGACGTACTGCCACGCCTTGCCGTCGACGTACTCCTTGACGCCGAAGCCGCGTGCGTTCAGCGTCGCGATCAGGTAGCCGTCAACCGGCGTATGGATCGCGGTGACGGTCGTCGTCATGCGCTCGGGCGTGGCCTCGCCGGGATCCGGCTGGTCGACGACGACCTGACCGTTGTCGTTCATGTGCCACGCGACCGTCTGGTAGAAGCCGCGCTCGGTGTGGAACCGCCCGGTGTCGAACGTGAAGCGCGCGTCCCTGCCGAGCCGGTAGTCGTGCTCGACGGTCGTCGTGCCGCTCGAGGTGGTCGTCTCGTCGGTCTCGCGGTACGCGCTCGGCAGATCGCCGGTCGCCGCGCGCACCTTCGCCCGAATCGACGGCGCGTCGGGAACCGGCTCGGCCGCCGGAGCGGGAGCGCCGAAGAGCGGCAACGCGAAGATCAGCGCCGCGGAGAGGCGCCACGCCCGAGACCTCATGGCGCCGACCTCTTCCGCGCGCCCCGCCCGCGACGCCTCTACAGCAGTGCCATCTGTGCGCCCGACGGATCGTGCGGGAGCGTACGGTGCCGCGGGAAGCGGGTCGTCCGGCACGCCGCGTGCACGCGCGCCGCGACCTCGCGCACGTATGCGGGCTCGGCGTAGCGGCCGCGTCCGAACAGGCGGGCGTAGCGCTCGAGCAGCTCGGGCCGCGTCTCGCGCAGGAACGCGAAATAGGCGTCCCGCGTGATCGTGCCGAGGTTCAGCGCGCTGTGCCAGACGTGCGACGCGCCGGCGTCCGCGGCCGCGCGCACGACCGCGGCGAGCGCGCCGGTATCGTCGGTGACGTCCGGCAGGACCGGCGCGACCGCGACGCCCACGCGGATCCCGGCGTCCGCGAGCGCGCGCACCGCGCGCAGCCGCTGGCGCGGCGGTGCGACGGTCGGCTCGATCTCGCGCGCGAGCGTTTCGTCAAGGGTCGCGATGCTGATCGCGACGCCGACCTCGGCGCGCCGCGCGCACTGCGCGAGCAGGTCGAGATCGCGCACGATCAGCGGCGAGCGCGTCGTGATGTGGAACGGCGCCCGCGCGTCGCGCAGCGCGGGCAGCACGCCGCGCATCAGCCGGTACGTCCCTTCGAGCGCCTGGTACGGATCGGTCGCGGTCCCGATCGCGATCTCCTCGCCGCGGTACTTCGCCGAAGCGAGGTCGGCTCGCAGCACCGCGGCGACGTTGACCTTCACGGTGAGCGCCGAGCCCCACTCGCGGACCCCGTCGAGCTCGCGGTACGCATGCGTCCCGCGCGCGTAGCAGAAGACGCACTGGTGCGCGCAGCCCTGGTACGGGTTCAGCGACCAGGTGAACCCCATCCCGCGGACGCGGTTCAGCGCGCTCTTCGCGGCGGCTTCCACGACGCGCACGTCGCTCGGCCGCCGCACCACGGGCAGCTCGGTCATCGAACAGACGTTCGATGAAGCCGGCGCCCGTCCCCTTCACGTCCCCGTGCGGACGAAGCTGTTCCAGTACCAGACGCCCCACGCGCCGACCAGCGCCGAGTAGACGATCAGTGCCACGCCCCAGCGCGGCAGCCGTTCGCGGACGCCGATGCACATCAGCGCGAAGACGTACGGCATGAAGTCCAGGAAATGGCGGGTCCCGAACTGGACCCAACCGTTCAAGTAGTACAGGAACGCCGGGGCCGCGACCAAGCCGGTGGTGATCCACAGCGCGGTCACGACGTTGCGCGGCTGCTTCGCGAGGAAGGCGAGGACGACCGCGGGGCTGGTGAACGTCAGCGCGATCCCCTGCGTGTCGGGCTTCACGTACGGCCACTGCACGTGCTGGAGCCACTCGACCAGCACCGGCGCGCGGAAGAAGAACGAGTAGATCTGGTAGGGCACGTACGAGAGCTGGAACGGCGAGCCGGTCGGCGAGCCCCACGCATCGGCGTGATAGTAGAGCGTGTGGCCGATGTCCCACACGGTCCCCCACATGAGCTCGTCGTAGCCGACGAACGCGACGACCGCGCACGCGAACACGATCCCGGCCGAGCGCAGCCGCGCGAGCCGTTCCGCCCGCGTCGGGCGCCGCGCCGTCAGCGCGCCGGTCCAAAGCGCCCAGCCGAAGAACGGGAACGCCGCGACCTCCGGAAATCGCGCGCCGGCGGCGAGCACCGCGCACAGCGTGACGACCCAGCCGCGCTGCTTGCCGAGCAGCTCCACGAGCGCGCCCATGACGAACGCCAGCGCGCACAGGTGCGCCAGGAACCACACGTCGCCGAGCTGCGCGCACCACCACACGTCGGTCCCCGCGACGAAGAACAGCACGAGGAAGACGCGTGTCGAGGCGTCGGCGACGCCGAAGCGCTCGGCGAGCACCCACGCCAGCCCCGCCGCGACCGCGGCGAACGCGATCGCGACCAGCGTCTGGTTCGCGGCGTTCCCCCAGATCGCGACGAACGGCAGCATGAAGAGCGCCGGGACCGGCCCGTCGATCCCGTAGTAGTGGCCGTTGTAGAGGATCCCGTCCATCCAGCAGCGGGTCGCCGGGCACGGCCAGTCGATCCACATCCGGCCGTGCAGCCAGGCGTAGGCGACCCGGACGTAGTTGTTCTGGTGGGTCGAGCGCAGATGCGAGCTCGCCAGGATGACCAGGAAGGTGACCGCGGCGGCGGCGAGCGCGCCGGCGTTCCGGCGCGACGACACCGCCGCGGCCCGTGAGCGAAGCGCGGCGACCATCGGCGCCTCCGCTTCGGCGGCCGTAACCGCAGCCCCGCCGCGGCGGTACCAAGGAGTACGATGTACCAGCCACGCTCGCCGTACGGTCCCCGCTACGGCTCTCCGTATGCCGCCGGCCCGGCGGTCAGCGCGCCGGCGCTGCTCGGGCAAGTCCTCGGGGTCACCGGGGTCGGCTTCCTGATCACCGCCCTGGCCGCGTACCTGTTCCGCGGCGTCCCGTACGGCGCCGGGCTGATCGCGCTGATCGCCGGCTTCGTCCTGCTCTTCGTGATGGGCGCGGTGCGCAACAATCCGCAGGTCGCGCTGCTCTTGTTCTACGCGTTCACGTTTCTCGAGGGGATCGGGCTCGCGCCCGTCATCACGTACTACGCCGTCGCGGTCGGGCCCGACGTCGTCTTCAACGCCGCGGCGACGACGAGCCTCGGGATGCTCGTGCTCGGCGGCGTCGCGTTCGTCTTCTCGATCGACTGGCGGCGCTTTCAAGGGATCGCGTTCGTCGCGCTGATCGCGCTCGTGATCGTCGGGCTGATCTCGGCGTTCACGCACTTCATCCACCCGACCACGTACTCGTGGCTGACGCTCGGCGTCTTCACGCTGCTGACGCTGATCGACTTCAGCCGCATCCGCGCCGGCGGCGACGGCTTCACGCCCGTCCAGCTCGCCATCGCGATCTACCTCGACGGGATCAACATCTTCCTCGCGCTGCTGCGGATCTTCGGCAACCGGGGCCGGGACTGATCCGCGGCGAACCGGGGAGAGGATGGCGCGGGCGTACGACGACGAAGCGGTACAACCGGCCGGTGACGTGCTCCACGAGGCGTGCGGGATCACGGGCGTCTACGCGCCCGGCGACGACGTCGCCCGGCTCGCGTACTTCGGCCTGTACGCGCTCCAGCACCGCGGTCAAGAGAGCGCCGGTCTGGCGGTCGGGAACGGGCGAGCGATCGAGAGCCACCGCGAGATGGGGCTCATCGGCGGCGTCTTCGATGAAGACATCCTCGGCCGGCTGCGCGGCGACGTCGCGATCGGGCACACGCGCTACTCGACGACCGGCAGCTCGGCGATCGTCAACGCGCAGCCGTTCGTCGAGGAGTCGAACCTCGGCCCGTTCGCGTTCGGCCACAACGGCAACCTGACGAACGCCGAGGAGCTCGCCGCGCGATTGCCGGACGACGTGCGGCTGAGCGCGACGTCCGATTCGGAGATCCTCGCGAAGACGATCGCGCTCGCGCCCGGCGAGACGTGGGTCGAGAAGATCAAGGCGGCGATGCGCGTCGCGGCCGGCGCGTACTCGGTCGTGATGTGCACGCCGGACGCGGTCTACGCGTTCCGCGATCCGTGGGGCGTGCGGCCGCTGTGCATCGGAACGTACGGCGATCACGGCTACATGGTCGCCTCGGAGTCGTGCGCGCTGGCGACGGTCGGCGCGCACTACCTGCGCGAGCTCGAGCGCGGCGAGGTGATCCGCGCCGACGCGCGCGGCTTGCGCACCGAGCACACCGAGGTCGTGAAGCCCTCGGCACTGTGCATGTTCGAGTACATCTACTTCGCGCGGCCCGACAGCCAGCTCAACGGCCGTTCGCTCTACATGGCGCGCTACGAGATGGGCCGCGCGCTCGCGCGCGAGCATCCCGTCGACGCCGACGTCGTGATCGCCGTTCCGGACAGCGCGATCCCGGGCGGGATCGGCTACGCCGCGCAGGCCGAGATCCCGTACGTCGAAGGGCTCATCAAGAACCGCTACATCGGCCGCACCTTCATCAGCCCCGACCAGAAGATGCGCAGCCAGGGCGTGAAGCTGAAGTTCAACCCGATCGTCGAGAACCTGCGCGGCCAGCGCGTCATCGTCGTCGACGACTCGATCGTGCGCGGGACGACGACGCCGCGGATCGTCTCGCTGCTGCGCGACGCGGGCGCGGTCGAGGTCCATCTGCGCATCACCTCGCCGCCGATCGTGCACCCGTGCTATCTCGGCGTCGACATGGCGAGCTACGCGGAATTGATCGCCGCGAAGCTGACCGTGCCGGAGATCTGCGAGCGCGTCGGCGCGGACTCGCTCGGCTACCTGAGCATCGAGAACCTCGTCGCCTCGAGCGGCCGCGACAAGCGCGACTTCTGTCTCGGCTGCCTCAACGGCCGGTATCCCAGCGTCCCGGCCGCCTCGCACGGCGCGATGGCCGACCTGCAGCCGGCGCTGAAGGCCTAGAGGTTCACCGGCCCGCTACGGCGCGCCGGGCTCCGAGGCGGCGGGCGGGTCGCTCGCGGGGAACGACTCGGCGACGGCTTCGTCGTAGGCGTCGTACTCCGCGGGCTGCTCCGGATTCGACGGATCGCTTACCGGGCCGGCGGGGTCTTGCTGGGGTCCGTCCGGCTCGGGGACGACGGGCTCTTGCGGGTTCATGCTCCGCGTGTACCCGTCGCCCCGGCTTCGGTGCGTCAGACGGCCGCGGTCGCGGCGCTCTTCGCGACGCCGTTCGTCGGCGCGCCGTTCTTCGCGAGGTCCTCGGCGACGTGGACGAAGGCGCGGACCGGGGTCCCGGTCGGGCCCTTCGCCATGAACGCCGACTCGCCGTCGAGATACGCGGTCCCCGCGACGTCGAGGTGGATCCACGGCGTGTCGCCGACGAACGCCTTGAGGAACGCGCCCGCCGTCTCGGCGCCGCCGGGGCGGCCGCCGGTGTTCTTCAGGTCGGCGATGTCGGACTTGATCTGCGTGTCGAAGTCCGGGTAGAGCGGGAGCCGCCAGTAGCGCTCGCCGATGTCGGCGACGACCTCGAGGAAGCGCGTCACGAAGCGCTCGTCGTTCGACATCGTCCCGCTCGCCGCGTGGCCGAGCGCGATCACGCACGCGCCGGTGAGCGTCGCGGCGTCGACGATCTTCGTTGCGCCGAGCTTGCGCGCATAGCACAGCGCGTCGGCGAGGATCAGACGCCCTTCGGCGTCGGTGTTGATCACCTCGATCGTCTTGCCGTTCATCGCGCGCAGGACGTCGCCCGGCTTCATCGCGCGGTGCCCCGGCAGGTTCTCCGACGAGGGCACGAGGCCGATCACGTTCAGCTTCGGGCGCAGCTTGCCGATCGCCCACATCGCCGCGATCACGCCGGCGCCGCCCGACATGTCGTACTTCATCTCGTGCATGTTCTCGGCGGGTTTGATCGAGATGCCGCCGGAGTCGAAGGTGAGCCCTTTGCCGACGAGCGCGACCTTCTCGCTGTTGCCCGGGTCGCCGTTGTACTCGAGGACGATCAACTTCGCGCGCTGGTCGCT
>DATHLL010000076.1:0-3912 GCA_035488195.1 Candidatus Elarobacter sp.
ACCGCCGCACCCGCAGCAGACGGCCGCCGGTCGCGGTGTCGTCGCCCGTGTCGATCAGCGTCACCGTCCACGGCTCCGCGGCGTTGGCGTGCACTTGCATCGAGCGCTTGCGCATGTCGAAGGTGACATCGGACGCGTGCAGCGCGTAGTTGGCGAAATACTCCTTGATGACGTAGCCCTTGTAGCCGCAGCAGACGATGAACTCGTCGACGCCGTGAGCCGAGTACGTCTTCATGATGTGCCAGAGGACCGGCCGCCCGCCCAGCTCGACCATCGGCTTCGGGCGCGTCGTCGTCTCCTCGCTGATTCGGGTGCCGAGGCCGCCCGCCAGGATCACCGCCTTCACTTCGTGAGGTATCGGCAAACGGGCCGTGATCCCGGAGACGCTTGCTCGCCGGGAGAGGCCGCGCGCGACCGCGACGCCGAATCAGGCCGGTCGGATGACCCCCTACTACCGGCACTTCGGGTTGGAGCGCGATCCGTTCCTCGACACCGCGGATCCGCACTTCTACCGGACGACGCCGGCGCTCGCGCGGGCTCGCGACCGTCTCGTCGGCGGGGTGCTGGAGTCGCGCGGCCTGCAGGTCGTCGTCGGCGATCCCGGGACCGGGAAGACCAGCCTGATGGCGCAGATCGAGCGCGAGCTGCTCGGCCGCGACGACGTCCGCCTCGGGAAGATCCTCGACCCCTCGTTCGCGACCGAGACCGAGTTCTTGCTCGGCGTCGCGCGCTCGTTCGGCCTCGCGCTCCCGCCGCGCTCGCCGGCCGCGCTGAAGAACGCGCTGAAGAACTACCTCTACGACGCGGCGGTCCTCGACGGGCTCACGATCGTGCTGCTGGTCGACGAGGCGCAGAACGCGAGCGACGAGATCTTCGAGGTCCTCCGGCTCTTGCTCAACTACGACGTCCCGCAGCGCAAGCTGCTGAACATCGTGCTGTTCGGGCAGAGCGAGCTGCGCGGGCGGATCGGGGCGCGCCGGAACCTCGGCGACCGGGTCGACGAGTGGTACGAGCTCGGCCCGCTCGACGCGAACGAGGCGCGGGCGATGATCGCCTACCGGGTCGGCCGGGCCGGCGGCGCCGCCGACGCAAGCGCGCTCTTCGACGAGGACGTCCTCGACGCGATCGCCGCGGCGTCGGGCGGTACCCCGCGCCGGCTGCTGACCCTGGCGCACGCGACGCTGCGCGAGGCGAGCGCGTTCGGCCGCCCCCGTGCCATCCGGACGGACGCCGAGGCCGCCGCTCGGATGCGCGGGCTGACGGTCCCGCCCGCGGCGGCCACGGCGAACGGCAGTCCGGCCACGGCCGCGACGGCGAGCGGCCGGGCGGGCGCAGTGACCGGCGCAGCCGAAGCGACCGGCGGAGCAGGCGGTGCCGCGACCGGTGGACCGGGCGGGGCCGCGGTGCCCGCGGTGAACGGCGCGGCCAGCCGCGGCGGGCCCGAAAGCGCCGCCGGCGCGACCGGCGTGCCGGCCGGGACGACGGCGCCGGGTCCGGACGGCGGTGAGAGATCGCCTGCGCGGCCGTGGTGGCGCTTCTCGTGGCTGGAAACGTTCCGCATGCGATGAGCAGCGCGCGCGAGATCGACGTCGACGAGCTCTTCGACCGCAACGCCGACACCCGGCTGCTCGAACGGCGGCGGAGCGAGGAGCTCGGCCTGCCGCCGCTCGCCGCGCCGCCCTCGCTGACCCCGGTGAAGTTCGGCCCCGAGTCGATGATCGGGGCCGCTCCGCTGATGGCGCCGCGCGGCGCGATGCTCCGCGTCGCGCTCGACGCGCGCCCGCTCGGCGAGCTGATCCCCGGCGCCGTCGTGACGATCGTCGCGGAGGTCGGCGACGAGGGCGACACCGACGCCGACGACGTCCGCCTCCGCATCGCGATCCCGCCCGAGAGCGAGGCGATTCCCGGCTCCTTCGCGCGCGACGGGATCGAGGTCGACGGCGAAGCGCTCCTGGGAGAAGGTCTCCGTCTGGGCACGGTCACCGCGGCGGGCGTGATCCGCCTGCGCTTCACGATGCGCGTCCTCCCCGGCACCGAGCCGCTCGACGTGATGGCCTTCGCCGAGGCGCCGGGCGTCCCGGCGATCGCCGCGCCCGCCCTCCGGCTGACGCGCCGCGCCGGCCACGCCGCCTACGAGCCGCCCCGCCCGTTCTTCGAGCTCGAAGCGGACGAGCCGGCCGAAGACCTGACCGCCCACGGCCCTCCGCCTCCGGAGCCCGTCCCCGCCCGCGTCCTCGACACGGTCCTCGACGAACCGGTCACGCCCGAGATCGCAGCCCCGAAGCCCGAAGCCGCGTCCGAGGCCGAGCCTGAGCCCGCGTCCGCGGCCACCGCCACTGCGCCGCCCGAACCGATCGCGCCGCCCGAACCGATCCCTGCGCCGGAACCGATCCCCGAGCCCGAGCCCATTCCCGCACCGGAACCCATCCCGGAGCCGGAGCCGATCGCGCCGCCGGAGCCGATCCCCGAGCCGGAGCCGATCGTCGCGCCCGAGCCGATCCCCGAGCCGGAACCCATCGTCGCGCCCGAGCCGATCCCCGAGCCGGAACCGATCGTCGCGCCCGAACCGATCCCCGAGCCGGAACCGATCGCTGCGCCTGAACCGATCCCCGAGCCCGAACCGATTATCGCGCCCGAACCGATCCCGGCACCGGAACCGATCGCTTCGCCGGAACCGATCGCAGAAGCGTCTGCGGAGCCGGCGGCTGCCGAGGCGGCCTTTGCGGCTGAAGACGAGTCCGACGACGCGTCGTTCGCCGAGGCGGCGCATGACGACGAGCTCGAGGAGCTGCAGCGCGAACTCGAAGAGGCGCGCGCGGCCGGACCGTTGCTGTGGGGCGAGTACGAGCACGAGTCGGAGTGGGAAGCCGAGTCGGAGATCGCCGCCGAGCCTGAGCCGCCTCCGCCGCCGAAACCGGTATCGCACGTGCTCGCCCGCGTGCTCGACGCCGACGAGGTTCGTGCGCTCGAGCGCGTCTTCACCGGCGCGGTTCCGCACGGGCTCGCGGCGCTCGCGCTGCTGTCGTCCGTCGCGGCGGCGGACGCGCCGCTCGGGCGCGCGCTCGGCGTGACGGAGTTCGCGCGTTCGGTAGCGTCCGCGCTTCCGCGCGCGCTCGTCGCGGCGCGCATGGGGCGCCCGACGCCCGCCGTCGTCACGCCCGCGGCGCTCGAGGCGATCCGCGCGTACGGCCCGGCGCCCGACGACGCGTTCGCCTACGAAGGCCCCGTGCTGGTCGCGCGCCTCGAACCGCGCGAGCTCGACGCGCTACGCGGTCTGCTCGCGCGCGATCTCGAGGACGCGTTCCTGCGCGGCGTCCAGGTGCTGCTCGCCGTCGCGCCGCGCAACGTCGAGAACGTCGACGAGCACGCCGCCGCGCAGACGCGCGAGGCGCTCGCGGCGTACCGCGTCGCGGCGGGCGCGTGGCTGATGCGCGTGACGGTGCGGCGCGCGGTCGACCGTCGCTACGACCCGCTCACCGCCGACGACGCGACGCTGCACGAAGCGGGCCGAACGCTCGTCGCCGCCCTGCGCCTCGCGGTCTCGTGAAGCTGCTGATCGGGATCCCGACCGGCGGTCAGCCGGCGCGGCCGTTCCTCGACGCGCTCGCGCAGCTCGAGCTGCCGGAGTCGATCACCCAGGCCGACCGGCTGGTATGGAGCGGGAACGCGGTTGCGGTGCAGCGCGAGATGATCGCCCGCGACGCGGTCGCGCGCGGTGCCGACCTCCTCGCGATGATCGACGACGACATCGTCGCGCCGCCGGATGCACTCATTCGCCTGATCGGCGCATTGCGTGACGACCCGGAAGCCGCGGTCGCCGGCGCGCTCTACTACAGCCGCGAGTCGGCTCGCCCGATGGCGGTCGCGCGCTGGAGCTCTGCGGACACGACCTCGGCGGCGATCCCGCCGTTC
>DATHLL010000077.1:0-2294 GCA_035488195.1 Candidatus Elarobacter sp.
GACACGTTCGTCGGCAACCTCGACGACCCGATCGTCGCCGGCGCACCCGGCGAGGACGGGAACCGCGTGAAGACGCGCGCGCTGTGGTTCTCCGCCGAGCCGCACCGCCAGTCGACGCTCTACCTGCGCAACGGGGAGATCATCGTGTACGCGCCGCCGACCGGCGACCCGCGCCCCGTCGACGTGCTGCGCGTCGCCGAGATCCCGCTGCTCGGCGCGCACAACGTCGAGAACGTGATGGGCGCGGTGCTCGTCGCGCTCGCGGCCGGGCTCCCGCTCGACGCGGTCCGCGAAGCCGTGCGGACGTTCCACGCGCTCGCGCACCGCCTGCAGGAGGTCGCCGAGATCGACGGCGTGCGCTACGTCGACGACTCGAAGGCGACGAACCCCGGCGCGGTGATCGCCGCGATGCGCAGCTTCGACCGTCCGATCGTGCTGATCGCCGGCGGGAAGGCGAAGGGCACCGACTTCGCCGAGATGGGCAAGGTGGTGAGCTCGCGCGCGAAGGCCGTCGTGCTGATCGGCGAAGCCGCCGACGAGATCGCCGGCGTGGTGAAGCGCGCGAAGATCGAGCGCGCCGGCTCGATGCGCGAGGCGGTGCTGCGCGCGAGCGACCTCGCCGAACCGGGCGACGTCGTGCTGCTCTCGCCCGGCTGCGCGTCGTTCGACATGTTCCTCTCGGCCGAGCACCGCGGCGACCAGTTCGCCGAAGCCGTCCACGCGCTGCGCGACCCCGTCGCCGGAGCCCGCTGACCGCGGTGCACTCGACGCAGCCCGCCCGCCGCGATACGGTCCGGCCCCGCCACGATGTCACCCTGAGCCTGTCGAAGGGTGAGCCCTGGGCAGCGAGCGCGCCCAACCGCGGCCCGCTCAAACCGCCCGATCCGTGGCTGCTCGGCTCCGTCTCGTTCCTGGTCGTGCTCGGCCTCGCGATGGTCTTCAGCTCGTCGAGCGCGATCGCGGCGAGCTACCACCACGACACGGCGTACTTCTTCAAACGCCAGCTCGTGTATCTCGTCGTCGGACTGGTGTTCGCGTACGCCGCGTATCGCGTCGACTACCGCAAGCTGCGCGGCCTCGCGCCGGGGCTGGTGATCGTCACGTTCGTGCTGCTGGTCGCGACGCTGATCCCGCACGTCGGCTACGCGACCGGCGGCGCGCGCCGCTGGATCGGCTTCAGCGCGGTCTCGTTCCAGCCGTCCGAGCTCGGCAAGCTCGCGCTCGTGCTTTTCCTCGCGGCGAAACTCTCGCAGCTCGGCGAAGGGATCCGCTCGCTCTCGAAAGGCGTCGCGCCCGCGCTGATCGTGACGGTGCTGCTCGCCGCGCCGGTCTTCGCCGAGCCGGACATGGGGACGGCCTCGCTCTACGTCTTCATCGCGGTCGCGGTGCTCTTCACCGCCGGCGCGCGGATCGAGCACCTGATCATGTGCGCGCTGGTGATGCTGCCGGCCGCTGCGCTCCTGATCGGCTCGTCGGCCTACAAGCGCGCGCGCATCTTTGCGTTCCTGAACCCCTGGAAGGACCCGCAGAACACCGGCTACCACACCGTGCAGTCGCTGCTCGCGCTGGGCAGCGGCGGGATCATCGGCGTCGGTCTCGGCGCCTCGCGGCAGAAATACTTCTATCTCCCCGAAGCGTACACCGACTACATCTTCGCGGTGCTCGGCGAGGAGCTGGGGCTGCTCGGCTGCATCGCGGTGATCGCGCTGTTCGTGACCTTCGCGGTCCGCGCGACGACGCTCGCGATCAAGGCGCCCGACCGCTTCGGGATGCTGCTCGCGATGGGCTGCACGTTCATGATCGTGATCCAGGCGTTCGTGAACATCGGCGTCGTCACGTCGTCGTGGCCCGTCACCGGCGTCCCGCTCCCGTTCATCAGCTTCGGCGGCACCTCACTGATCGTCTCGCTGATCGCCGTCGCCCTGATCGCGAACATCGGCCGCCACCGCACGTCGTGACCCGCACCCGCGCCGCGCTCGTCCGCACCGCGCTCCCGCGCACTGCGATCGCCGCGGCGATCGTCCTCTGCCTCCATGTCACCCTGAGCCTGTCGAAGGGTGAGCCGCAGGCACCACCTGCCGCCGCCGCGACGCCGACGCCCACGCCGTCGGTGCTCGTCGCGACGCCGTCGTTCCTGATGTACGCCGAAGGCGACGCGCGGCATCCCGCCGTCGGCGGCTCGCTGGCGGCCGGGTACCGAATCCTCGGCACGATCGCCGACGGCAGCGCGCTGGTGAGCTTCGACGACGGCTTCTCGACGATCGTCGAGACCGTCACCCCGACGCTGCGCACGC
>DATHLL010000078.1:0-4132 GCA_035488195.1 Candidatus Elarobacter sp.
TTGAGGGACGTCGAGACCTCGGCGAGGCTCGCGTCGGTCATGCGCGCGGCCATGTCGGCGGTGTAGTGGGTGCGGTCGATCTTCCCGGCGCGGTTCGCCTCGAACTCGGCCCGCGCACGCGCCGCGACCTCGGGCGAGGGCGTCGAGGCGACCGCCGGACGCGGCGGCGCCTCGTCCGCGGCGGGCGGCGACGGAGCCGCCGTGGCGGCGGGGCTCGGCTCGGCCTCAGCCCGCGCGAAGACGCGGCTTCCGCTCACGCCGGGCGGGGGCACCGGCATCGGCGCGGCCGCGAGCAACGGGGCGGCCAGACCGGCCGAAAGCACCCCGCTGAGCATCCGCCGCACGACCATCGGCGGCCCCTTCCACCCCGGAACGACGGAGCCCCCCGTCTTCACGGAGGGCTCAGAATTTCGCGCTAGACCAGGGTCACGGATGCGTCATGTTGGCGGGGACCACGAACGTGTCAAAGTCCTCGCTGCTGACGTAGCCGAGACTCAGCGCCGCGTCCTTGAGCGTCGAGCCCTCGTGGTGCGCCTTCTTCGCGATCTCGGCGGCCTTGTCGTAGCCGATCTTCGGCGTGAGCGCGGTCACCGTCATCAGCGACTCGCCGAGATACTTCGCGATCACGGGCTCGTTCGCTTGGAGCCCCTCGATCGCGTGCTCGCGGAACATCGTGCACGCGTCCTGCAGCAGCCGGCACGAGTGCAGGAAATTGTAGATCATCACCGGGTTGAAGACGTTGAGCTCGAAGTTGCCCTGCGAGCCGCCGAACCCGATCGCGACGTCGTTCCCGAACACCTGGACGCAGACCATCGTCATCGCTTCCGACTGCGTCGGGTTCACCTTGCCGGGCATGATCGAGGAACCCGGCTCGTTCTCCGGCAGGATCAATTCGCCGATCCCGGCGCGCGGGCCGGACGCGAGCCAGCGCACGTCGTTCGCGATCTTCATCAGCGAGGCAGCGAGCGTCTTGAGCGCGCCCGACGCCCACACGACCTCGTCGTGCGAGGCGAGCGCGGCGAACTTGTTCGGGTGCGAGCGGAACGGCAGCCCGGTCAGCTCGGCGATCTTCTTGGCGGCGCGCTCGGCGAACTCGGGATGCGCGTTCAAGCCCGTGCCGACCGCGGTCCCGCCGATCGCGAGATCGTAGAGGTCGTCGAGCGCGAACTCGCAGCGCTTGAGGTCGCGGTCGAGCTGGCTGACGTAACCGCCGAACTCCTGGCCCAGCGTCAGCGGCGTCGCGTCCTGCAGATGCGTGCGGCCGACCTTGACGATGTCCTTCCACTGCTCGGCCTTCGCCGCCAGCGCGTCGCGCAGCGCGCGCACCGCGGGGAGCATCTTGACCATCGCCTCGGCGGCCGCCATGTGCATCGCGGTCGGGAACGTGTCGTTCGAGGACTGCGACATGTTGACGTGGTCGTTCGGGTGGACCGGCTTCTTCGAGCCCATCTCGCCGCCGGCGATCTCGATCGCGCGGTTCGAGATCACCTCGTTGACGTTCATGTTCGTCTGCGTGCCGGATCCCGTCTGCCACACGCGCAGCGGGAAGTGGTCTTGCAGCTTCCCGGCGATCACCTCGTCGGCGGCCTGCGTGATCAGGTTCGTCTTCTCGTCGTCGAGCTTGCCGAGGTCGCGGTTGACGAGCGCGGCGGCCTTCTTGAGCTGCGCCATCGCGCGGATCACCTCGCGCGGCATCACGTCGCGCGGCGTCGCGTCGTCACCGATGTCGAAGTGGATCAGCGAGCGCGCGGACTGCGCGCCGTAATAGCGGTCGGCGGGGACGTCGATCTTCCCCATCGAGTCGGTCTCGGCGCGGGTGCGGCCGACCGAGCCGTTCGTCGTCTGCGTGGACATAGCCGAGCGGGATTCGGCGCGCCGGGCCGCCGGCACTCCGCGAGAAACGTCGCATCGGCCGCGCGTTCGTGCCGCGGCGGCAGTCCGGCGACAGAATCGGCCCTGGTCCCAAGCCCGGCGCCACGGTATACTAGTCTCGTCGTCCCGCGGAGGAACGTCTTCCATGCGCCTGTTGCGTCTCGCTCTCGTGTCGGCCGCTCTCCTCGCAGCCCAGGCCGGACCCGCGCTCGCCTCGGAGCCGACGACGATCGTCTTCCCCGGCCCCAACGCGATCGACCCGGCCGTCCTCGACGCCGCGCGCGCGAAGGTCGCCGCCGGCGACACGAAGGGCGCGATCGACGGGCTCGCGCCGTACGTCGCGACGCACCCGCAGGACGCCGCCGCCGGCCGGCTCCTCGGCGACCTCTACTTCCGCGTCCCCGACTTCGCGAAGGCGGAGAAGGTGTGGAAGGCGATCCTCGCGGTCGACGCCGCCGACAAGGAGACGCACGGCCGGCTGGGCGCGCTCTACGCCGCGCAGGACCGCATCAACGACGCGATGGCGGAGTTCCAGCTCAGCCTGCCGAGCCGCACCGGCTACGTCGGCCTGGTGACGATGCACAAGCGCGCCGGCGATCTCCCGGCATACCTGGCCGCGCTGCAGCACGACACCGAGCAGCACCCGTTCGACGTGGCGCGCTGGAGCGAGTTCGGCCACGCGCAACGCGCGCTGCACCGGTACGAGGCGGCGTACGACGCGTTCAACCACGTCGTGCTGGTGCGCCCGTCGTCGTGCGGCGCGCGGGTCGACGTCGCGAACGCGCTCGTCGACCTCGGCCGCGTCGATCCCGCGATCGCGCATCTCAAAGCCTGTCTCGCCGTCGACGCGAACTACTACCCCGCCGTGGTGAACCTCGGCGAAGCGTACCTCGAGAAGAGCGACGCCGTGACGGCGCGGCCGTACCTCGACCGCGCGCTCGCGCTGCGCCCGGAGGGGACGGAAGCGCTGGTCGACGTCGGCTACATCTACGACATGCAGAACGACTGGAAGACGGCGGTCACGTACTACAACCGCGCGATCCGCGCGGACCCGATGCGGCCCGAGGCGTACATCGATCTCGGCTACGACTACAACGAGCACCGCCTCTTCCCGCTCGCCGAAGCCGCGTACATCAAGGGCCTCGCCGTCTCGCAGGACGACGGCCGCCTCCACTACATGCTCGCGGTGACGTACAACCTGCAAGGGAAGATCGCGCTCGCGCGCGAGCAGTACCGCCACGCGATCGCCTCCGAAGAGCCGGTCGTCGTCCGCGCCGCGCAGCACGAGCTCGCCCTGCTCCCGCCCGCCCCGGCCGCCGCGAAGTAAGCCGCCGCGGGCGCGGAGCGCCCGCTCGGTCCTCGCCGTGCGGAACGGCGCGAGCCAATCCGCCGTCCGATGAAGCGCGTTCCATCGACGAACCGCACTTCTTGGAGGACCGATCTTGATCAAACGAATGACCGTCGCCGGCGCCGCGCTGGCCGCGCTGTGTCTGACGCCCGCGTACGCGCAGACCATGTCGTCGCCGATGCCGATGAGCTCGAGCGGCTCGATGGGCGGCTCGATGTCCGGAGGGATGATGTCCGGCGCGATGGACCACGGGATGCCGCCCGGGACGCGCGGCGGCGACGGCGTGACGTACACCGGTGCGCCCGATCTGCAGGCGGCGGTCTCGCTCGTCACCGCGGGCGGGCCGATCGGCAACTTCTCGATCGTCAAAGCGCTCACGGCGCTCGCCGGCGCGAAGACCGCGAACGCCGAGGTCGCGAAGCTCACGAAGCAGTACGGCGGCGCGAAGGTCGCCTCGTTCGTCGCCGTGCAGAACTTCGCCGTGAACGACGCGGTGAAGCACGCGACCGCCGCGGGCGTCAAGTTCCCCGCGCCGACGCTCAAGGGCGCGGCCCTGGCGAAGCGCGTGGTGACGCTCGGCCTCGTGAACGGCACGTACTACGAAGGGACGCAGCTCGACCACCTCGTCTCGCACGGCGTCCACGAGAGCGTGATGAACGACATCGACCAGAAGTTCGGCGCCGCGGCCGACGCGAACTATCACCGCATCGCCGACCAGGCGCACTACGACCTCGCGAAGGCGCTCGGCGTCACCATCAACCTCGCCGCCTACCACTGATCGCGAACCATCGAGACCTGCGGAAGGACCGCGCCGGCCGGCGGGGTCCTTTCGCGTTGGTCGAAGAGGGCGTCATGATGATGCGTTCGCTCGTCGCCGGGACGGCGGCCGGGGCGGTCGGGACCGCGGCCCTG
>DATHLL010000079.1:0-5355 GCA_035488195.1 Candidatus Elarobacter sp.
CGGCCGGCGCGCCGCTTTGGGTTCGGCGGGCAATCGGCTGCGCGGGCGGCGAAGGTACGGTACCTGCTCGTCGACGTGTTGGAGCTGACCGACCGCGCGACGAACGCGCTCAAGATCATCGGCGACGCGTACTACGCACGCCTCTACCGCGGCGTCGCGCGTCGCTTGGGTCTGCCGGACTGGCAGCAGCAAATCGACGCGAAGCTACGGAGCGTCAGCGAGATGTACCGGGTTTTTCAGGACCAAGCCGAGTATGCGCGCAGCCAGGTGCTCGAGATCGTGATCATCGTCCTCATCGCATTCGAAGCCGTGATCGGCGTCCTCGCGCTACGACACTGAAGTCGCGGCCGCGCGTTACGCGCCGCTAGGCGCTTTCGGGGGGCCGGCCAGAGCTTCGGCGAGCGTTCCCGGGGTGTGGTAGTCCGGGGGAGTGGTGAAATCGCGCCGCGCAAGCCCTCGCGACGCCTCGACGCCGCGTGGCAAACCGCTCCGACCGCTGTAGTCACGCGGCGGCGGCTTGGAGCGTTTGTGCACCGCGCTGGTCCCCGTCGCTGCGATGATGTCCAGCAGCGTGACGCCGATCAACGCGAACAACGCGAGGCTAGCATTTCCGCGCCGATCGTTGTCTTTGCGAAGCGCGGGCAGCACCGTCGCGATATCGAGAGCATCGCCCGCGAGGCGCATCTGAAGCCCGATCTGTTTGTCGATCGAGAAGGTCGGGATGCCGGCGCTGATCTCGCGCGCTCCGTACGCGCGGATGAGCCCCTCTTTGCCCTCGAGTCCGAGAGCGCGCGTGATGCGCCCGGGCGCCACAAGCTCGAACATGCCGAGGCCGAAGCTGAACATCGCGAGCGTTCGCGCGAGCTGATCGGCCGCGGTGAGGGAAGTCGGGCCTTTCCGCATCACCTTCGGGTCGCCCGGGCTGCGCGCGATGCGCTGTGTGAGGTTGGTCAAGAGCGTCATAGCACGTCCTCAGGGCTGGAGCATCACTTTGATGCAGCCATCTTGCTTGTCGCGGAACGTTCGGTACATCTCGGGACCCCGGTCGAGTCCGACTTTGTGCGTGATGACGAACGACGGATCGATCTGCGCGTCCTCGATACGATGAAGAAGGTCATCGGTCCAGCGCGGAACGTGCGCCTGCGCCATCCGGAACGTCAGCCCTTTGTTCATCGCCATCCCCATCGGGATCTTGTCCACCAACCCGGTGTAGACGCCGATGATCGAGATGACACCGGCCGGGCGGCACGCGTAGATCGCTTCGCGCAAGACGTGCGGACGGTCGTTCTCCAGCATCATCATCTGCTTCGCCCGGTCGAGAATCGTGTCGGGCTGCGCGAAGCTGACGTGGCTCTCCGTGCCCGTCGCGTCGATGCACTTCTGAGGCCCCTTTTTCTCGGTCAGATCGTTCAGACGTTCGATCACCTTCTCGTGCATGAAGTTGATGGTGATCGCGCCCGCGGCGCTGGCCATAGCAAGCCGCTCGGGAAGGTGGTCGATGCCAATCACTTGCTTTGCGCCGAGCAGCAGCGCGGAACGAATCGCCATCTGGCCGACCGGCCCGCATCCCCAGACCGCGACCGTATCCTCCGGCTGGATGTCGCACTGCACCGCCGCTTGCCATCCGGTCGGCAAGATGTCCGACAGAAACAGGAGTTTCTCGTCGGGAATCCCCTCCGGCACCTTGACGTGGGTGGTGTCTGCGAACGGTACGCGCAGGTATTCCGCTTGGCCACCGGGGTAGCCGCCGGTGAGGTGCGTGTAGCCGAACAGCCCGGCGGTCGCGTGACCGAACATTTTGTCGCCGAGCTCCTTCTTCCGGTTGGTCCGCTCGCACACCGAGAAGTTGCCGCGCACGCATTGGTCGCATTCGCCGCACTGTATCGTGAAGGGGATCACGACGCGGTCGCCCTTTTTCAACTTGCGGACATCGGGACCGACGTCGACGACGACCCCCATGGACTCGTGGCCCATGATGTCGCCCGGCAGCATCGCCGGGATCAAGAAGTTGAAGAGATGCAGGTCCGAGCCGCAGATCGCGCAGCTCGTTACCTTGATGATCGCGTCCCCGGGCTGCTCGATGCGGGGATCGGACACGGTGTCGCACCGGATGTCCTCTTTGCCGTGCCAGACGAGCGCTTTCATGAGTGTGTTTTTCCTCCGGTGCAACACAGCACCGGCAAGCGCGTCCCCGGGCCGATTGCGGCGCAAACGATGTCGGTCGCTGTGCCGGACAGCAAGCAGAAGCATGCGGCGCGCGACCGTCTTCGGCTCGATACAGACGGAACCATCACGTCAGAAGACGAACGGGGTTGCGTCATGGCGAAAGTTCGCGTTGGAGGCTTTTCGATCTCGCTTGACGGCTTCGGAGCAGGCCCCGAGCAAAGTCTTGAAAACCCGCTCGGCAAGCGCGGGCCGGAGATGTTCCAATGGTTCTTCGGCACGCGCACGTTCCGGGCGATGACCGGACAGGACGGCGGCTCAGACGGCGTCGATGAGGCCTACGCGCATCATTCGATGGACGGCTTCGGCGCGTTCATCCTCGGCCGCAATATGTTCGGGCCGATCCGCGGCGCGTGGCCGGACGAAAGCTGGAAGGGCTGGTGGGGCGACGATCCGCCCTATCACGCGCCGACCTTCGTCCTCACGCACCATCCGCGCGACCCGATCGAGATGGAAGGCGGGACCACGTTCATCTTCGTGACCGACGGCATCGAGTCGGCACTCGAACAGGCGAAGGCTGCCGCGAACGGTCGCGACGTGAAGATCGGCGGCGGCGTCGAGACGGTGCGTCAATACCTTCGCGCCGGCCTGATCGACGAGCTCCATTTCGCCTTGTCCCCGGTCGTGCTCGGTCAAGGCGAAGCGATGTTTGCCGGAATCGACTTGCCGGCGCTCGGCTACCGAGTCACCGAACATCAGGCCACCGAGAACGCTACGCACATCGTTCTCACCCGATAGCACGGCGCCCCACGGACCGAAACACCCGGTCGTTTCGTGCCGTAGTCTCAACATAGCGACCCGTTGCGGCGGGAGCCGCGGAGGATGCCGGCATGACATTACGCCAAGCGGCTTTGACGGCTGGTTTCACGATGCTCGTCCAGACCATTGCCGTACCAGCGGATTTCTTCATCTTTCCGCGGCTCGTCGTACCGCACGATGCGGCCCAGACGGTCGCGAACATCCTGGCGAACCGCGGGCTCTACGTTGCCGGAAGCCTATTCTATCTCGTGAACTTCCTATGCGATGTCGTGATCGCGTGGGCGTTCTACTACCTGTTTCTGCCGGTGAGCAAGCCGCTCTCGCTGCTCGCCGCGTGGTTCAACCTCGTGTATGCAGCCGTGGTGCTCGGCGCTTGGCTCAAGTTGTTCGACGCGTATCGGCTTCTGACGACGCCGGACTATCTTGCGTTGTTCGGCAGCGGCCAACTTCGCGCTCAGGCGCGGCTCTTGCTCGGTGAGTGGCGATGGGAGTTCGCAGGGTCGCTGCTGATCTTCAGCTGCCACCTGGCGCTGCTTGGGTACTTGATCTTCCGGTCGCGGTACGTACCGAAGTGGATCGGCATGCTCATCGTCGTCGACGCGCTCGCGTGGGTCGTCAACGTCCTACAGCCGTACGCGTATCCCAGCGTCGAGCTCGACTTTCTGTTCCCGATTTTCTTCGCGGAGTGGGTTCTCATGCTATGGCTGCTCATCGCAGGCTGGAGGCTCGCGCAGCCTACGACGGCTCGAGGCGGATAGGATCACCTCGTCTCGGGGCAAACCAGCGATCGGATGAAGATCGCGACGTATAACGTCAACGGCGTCAACGGGCGGCTTCCGGTGCTGCTCGATTGGCTTGCACAAGCGCGGCCCGACGTCGTCTGCCTGCAAGAGCTCAAGGCGCCGCAAGAGAAGTTCCCCGCCGACGCCATCCGCGCGGCGGGATACGGCGCGATCTGGCTGGGGCAGAAGAGCTGGAACGGCGTCGCGATCTTGAAGCGCGGGGAGCCGCCGGTGCAGACGCGCGCCGGACTGCCGGGCGAGCCGGACGGCGCGCAGTCGCGCTACATCGAGGCGTCGGTCGACGGCCTGCTGATCGGATGCCTCTATCTCCCCAACGGCAATCCCGCGCCCGGTCCGAAGTTCGACTACAAGCTCGCGTGGTTCGACGCGCTCCTCGCCTACGCTCGCGAGCTGCTCGCGCGTGACGTTCCCGTGGTGCTGGCCGGCGATTACAACGTGATGCCGACGGAGCTCGACGTGTACAAGCCCGAGCGGTGGGTCGACGACGCGCTGTTTCGTCCCGAGGTTCGAGCCGCGTTTCACCGGCTTGCGGAGCAGGGATGGACGGATGCGCTGCGGACGCTCCATCCGGGAGAACGCATCTACACGTTCTGGGACTATTTCCGGAACGCGTTCGGTCGCGACGCGGGCCTGCGGATCGACCACCTCATGCTCAGCCCCGCGGTCGCGCGGCGCCTGGTCGCCGCGGGCGTCGACCGCGACGTACGCGCACGCGAGAAAACCAGCGACCATGCGCCGACGTGGATCGAGCTCTCACCGGCCTGACCGCCACGATGCGGTTGCTCGCCCTTCATCGCGACTTGCGGGGTAAGGCACGCCGGTGACGACCCCGGCGAGCGCCGAGACCATACCGGAACGACCGAACGGAGGCGGCGGCGAATTTGCCGCGCTCGGTCTCGTCCCGGCGCTGGTCGACGCCGTTGTCGCGCTCGGCTACGAGGAGTCTACGCCGATCCAGCGCGCCGCGATCCCGCCGCTCCTCGAGGGCCGCGATCTGCTCGGCCAAGCGGCGACCGGGACCGGGAAGACGGCGGCGTTCGCGCTGCCGATGCTCCAGCGGATCGCGCCGTTCGACGAGCGGCGGCACGTCGTCCGCGGGCTGGTCGTCGTGCCGACGCGCGAGCTCGCGGTCCAAGTCGCCGAAGCGATCCACAAGTACGGGCGCGGCCTCGGTGCGCGCGTCTCCGCGATCTACGGCGGTGCGCCGATCGGCCCGCAGATCCGCGCGCTCGAGCGCGGCGTCGACGTCGTCGTCGCGACGCCCGGCCGCGCGCTCGACCACCTGGAACGCCGCACGCTCGCGCTCGACGCCGTGCGCTTCCTCGTCCTCGACGAGGCCGACGAGATGCTCGACCTCGGTTTCGCCGACGAGCTGGAGGCGCTGCTCGGCGCGGTCCCCGCCGAGCGGCAGACCGCGCTGTTCTCCGCGACGGTCGCGAAGCGGATCGCCGCGATCGCGCAGCGGCACCTGCGCGATCCCGTGCAGGCGACGATCACCCGCGCCGCCGGCGATGCGCCGTCCCGGGTCCGCGAGGTGGCCTACCTCGTGCAGCGCGCGTTCAAGCCGGCC